>JAUWZM010000038.1 GCA_030615365.1 Candidatus Aerophobota bacterium
TATCATAAGTATTTTTTAACTTCAAAATCGCTTCTATTATACTATGGATAAGGATTTTTGTCAAATATTTTACTTGAGAAAGAACAAAGTTCAGATGAAAATGTGATGAAATTTAAGGGGGTTTTTCACCAGCTTCCTAGGTGCCCCTGTTGAAGATTATCCAGAACAATTACCTGATATTTTTGCTTAAGTAACTCTTCTGTAACTATACTGCCGATATACCCAGCTCCACCGGTAACTAAGATGTTCATTGGCTTAGTCCGTTTGTTCCTTAGGTGTAGTTTAGATCGTTTAAAGTTCAATGTTCAAGATATGTCTCGCTATTCTTGAAATATAAAAGATTTAAAAGTGATTCCCCTCCCCCAGGCGATTGCTTCGACTTCCACAGGCAAGATGCCTGTGTTACTACGTGCTTTGTCCCTCACAATGACAAAATAACTAAAGAGAGGGGACCATCAAAAACTTTGAAATTCTTACACCACAAAATATCTTAAAGTTTGTCTAATATTAAATGTTAAGACCCAATTCCTTTGTTTCTTAAGGACTAACAGGGCTCGCCGCCCTAAGATACTGCTCTTCAAGACCAACAGCAACAACTATTTTTTCTACTCTTTCCCCAATTTCAGGAACCCTATCTTTTACAGTATTAACAATTAGAGCAGATGCGTAAGGATCTATATGTACCAATCCTATACAAACAAGACCGATTCCACTTTCCAACGAATCTGCAAGAGTAGGATCTGTTCTCCTTATCTCAACCGACCTTTCGGCTACCCCTGCTAAAACAAGAGCTGCTGTCTCTGGATCTTCTTGAGCTAAAGCTATCATTTGATCAATTCCTGCTACAGGATCGGATATAAACTCTTCTATAAGGGCTTGAACATCTGCGGCAAATACAGGAGCAGCTAAAGCCGCCGTTAAAATGCACACCCCTACCAGTAAAACCACCATCCGAGTCTTTCTCATTTAACTCACCTCCATTTTTTATTTTGTAAATGTCAGGGGGACACCCCATGGAATCCCTTTGTGAGATTGCTTCTCGCAGGCTAAAGCCTGCGGCTACCTTTTTTCTGGAAGCTCTGCCTCTTCAATAAGCATAACAGGAATATCATCCCTTATTGGGTATCTTCGTCCACATTTTTTACAGACGATCTTATCCCCTTTTAGCTCAACATCTCCCTTACAGAGGGGACAAGCTAAAATCTCTAAAAGTTGGCTATCAATCATAAATTTTAGCGCCTCCTTTCGGGAGGTTAAAACATGTGTTTTCTCCAAATGGTTTGACACGGCTTATCTATCATAATTAATCTTATTATAGGATATATAGTTATTTTGTCAAGTGTTTTTTTAGGATAAATAATCTTCCAATGTTTACGAGGGGTCTATAGAAAAATTCTTCTTCTGTTAATGTGGATGAGACTGGTTGGAGAGTAGATGGAGAAAACTTCTGGGTCTGGGATTTCATTAATAAACAAGTAGCAACTTTTTAGGATTGAAGAGAAAAGAGGAAGTGAAGTAGTAAGGGATACTGCGGGTTTAATGCTCCGATAAATCGGCAAGCTACTAAATAGCTCTTAGTAAATTCAAAGCCAAGATAGTCCTAAAATTGCACTAATGAGAAATAACTAATGCGCCGATAAATCGGCAAACTACAAGGGATTGCTTTGACTTCCACAGACAAGATGTCTGTGCCCCCACATGCTTTACTCCTTGCAATGACAAATGAGCAATCCCTCCGTTTTTTAGGAAAACTTACCTATTACAATAATTATTCGTGACAATATAGTGATAATTAGTGGCTAAATACTACTATCCGGATACACTTATCTGTGAGAAATAAAAGGGGGGTGTTTTGGTTGACCCTACAAAACGGGAAGTTCTACCTATGCCAACTACTCTGTTAAGCAAATCGTAAGAATTACCACTCACCATTACATCCTTAACCCTCCCCACTACTTTTCCCCTCTCTATCTTATAGCCAAGGTCTAAATTCACCGAGAACTCCCCCATTAAAACATTACCCTGCCCACTTCCTATTACCTGATCTACAATTATACCTTCCTTAATATCTGCTATCATTTCCTCCAGACTCATCTTTCCCTCATCAACTAAAAAATTCGTGGTTGAGGGTGATGGCAAACTATCGTACTCTCTGTCGCCATTAGCTGTGCTTTTAGCCTCTAAAATTGCCGCTGTTTGCAAATCATAGATAAAATTTTTTAACACTCCTTCTCTAATTATAGGGGTGGGGTGTGAAGGCATTCCTTCTCCATCTATGGAAGAGGAAGAGATACCATAGGGAAAGGTAGCATCATCGGTAATGTTAATAAAAGGAGAAACTATAGGTTTTTCCAATTTAAAAAGTAGAGGGGATATCTTTTTTTGTACCATCTTGCCATTAATCCCTATTTTAAGAGCTTGAAAAATAATGGGCATTGCCTTAGAGGTAAAGATAACTGGATAGTTACCAGGGGAAATCTTCGCTGATTTTTTAGCAAGTTCTGCCTGTTGTATAATTCTCCTGGCTAAAGAGGTAGAATAATCATGATACTGACAATTTGCCTCTCTTTCCTCTATTTCTAAAAAATTTCCCTCCTCAGCTAAAAAGATACAAATAGAAAAAGCATACAGACTCTTCCTGTAGGAGTATTTGAATCCCTGGGAATTTAAAATTGCAACCTCGCTCACCGCTTTCTCTGCTTCTACCTCACACTCAAAATGAGGTGCTTCCTTTAAAATTAACTCAATAACCCTTTCCCCTTCTTCAATCATATCTTCTACCTTCAAGGAAGGAACCTGGGAATCAAAGCAATCAACAGGATTTATCCTGCCAAAAGAGGGAAACTGAAACAGAGCTTTTTGACCAAATTGAGCCGAGGTAAAAGCTGATCTTATGAGAGAGGTAAAATCATTTAAGTTAGTAGTGCTGGAAAAACCAATTTTCCCATTATTTATTATCCTCAACCCTGTGCCATTTTGAAAAGAAGTATCTATAGATTTTAATCGGTTAGACTGAAAATTAACTGTAGCTATCTCATCTTTTTCCTGATAAACTTCTGCCTCTTTCGCCCCCCTAAAAAGTGCTTCATCTAAGATTTTTTCCATTCATTTTCCTCCCACTAATAGATTCATTATTCTAATATGGGGTCCTCCCGTAGAAACAGGAAGAGGAGACTGTTCACCTTTGCCGCATCCCCCTGGACCTGCAAAAAGAACTAAATCATTCCCTATAGCATCGATATTCTTTAAAGTAGTGAAAATATTACCTGTTAAATTAAAATCTCTTATTGGTTTTGTGAGCTTACCATTTTCTATAAGATATCCCTCCTCAGGGGCAAAAGTGAACATCTCCAGGTTAGTTTGCCCACCGTGAAAACCCCTGGCATATATCCCCCTTTTTACCTGTGATATCATCTCATCTTTGCTCATATTTTTAGGCTCAATGTAGGTATTGCTCATTCTCACTATGGGAGGATACTCATAGCTTATAGCCCGGGCATTTCCTGTGGGTTCCTCCCTCATCTTAGCTGCTGTTTCTCGAGAATGAAGTCTACCCACCAATTTACCTTCCTTAATCAAGTAAGTTTTTCTTGAGGCTACTCCCTCATCATCGTAAAGGTAAAAGCCACCCTCGCCTGGAATGGTGGGCTCATCCACAATATCAAGGTTTTG
Organism: Candidatus Aerophobota bacterium; assembly: GCA_030615365.1. The sequence continues at coordinate 3,673 of JAUWZM010000038.1, forward strand.
ATTCCCGAAAATTCTCCCCAGCCTCATTATCTTAAGTAATCGTTCATTCTCATAGAGAAAATCAGCTTCGGATAAGTGCCCAAAGGCCTCGTGAGCAAAGACACCGCTTAATTTTGGATCTACGACTACTGTGTATTTCCCCTTTTCCGTTGGTTGAGCGTTAAGTAAATGCAAGGCTCTTCGAACAGTTTCCTCTGCCTTTTTTTCTTGACTTTCTATTAATTCATACCCCCCTACTCCTCCCATTCCTTCATGGGCTGACTGAATATTACCTCCTCTTCTCGCAATGGCTGCCATTCCCAGGATTGTATGAAATCTCTCCTGTTGAATATACGTTCCTTCTGAATTAGCAAAGTACTTCATAGTATGCACATCAGCATATCTTAAATTAGAAGTCTGAATCTCCTTTGCCGAGAGAAGAATCTCATTATAACGAGTGCACAGCCCATACTTTTCTTTTAGGGAAATTTTACGGGGATCTTTTTCTACAGTGGCTGGTACAATTTTTATCAAGGAAGGAACTGAAGCAAGATTAACTGGATTTGCTTTAATTAAACGGGCCTGTTTCACAGCGAAATTGAGATAGGAAGGTAGCCTATCTAAATTATTAAAAGAAACAAAACTCCACCCTCCTTTTCCTCTGGCTCTGATTCCTCCTCCTCTTTCTATAGACTCACCTATTGATTCTAATTCTTTTCCTGCATAGTGAATATGAACTGAAACTATCTCCTCATATCGAATCTCCGCATAGTCACTTTGAACTTTTTTCAGGCAGGAAAATAAGTGAGATCTCATCAGGAAGCCTTTTCCATGATTTCATCAGTTATATCAAAGTTAGCAGAAACTTTTTGCACATCATCTGAATCTTCAAGAGCATCCAATAACCGCAACATTTGGTAAGCTTCTTTTTCCTCGAGGGGAACTGTAGTTTGAGGAATCATTACTAATTCCATAAGCTCCGGGACCAAATTTGCTGTTTTGATCTTCTCTTCTATCTGACCAAACCTTTCACTTTCAAAAATAATCTCTATAGTATCTCCCTCATCTTTTATATCTTCGGCTCCTATCTCTACCGCTAATTCAATTGTCTTATCCTCATCTACCTTTTTCTTAGTAAAAACAGCTAAACCTTTACGATCAAACAACCAGCTTACACACCCTGCTTCTCCCATATGCCCTCCATGGCTGGTTAAAATATGTCTGATTTCTGAGATAGCTCTTTTTTTATTATCTGTAACTGCCTCAATAAACAAAGCTACTCCTCCAGGACCATATCCCTCACAGGTAATCTCCTCATAACTTACTCCGGGAAGCTCTCCTGTTCCTCTTTGAATAGCTTTCTTAATATTTTCCTTAGGCATGCCGGATGCTTGAGCCATTTCTACGATCATTCGTAAATTAGCATTGGTATCTATATCCCCTCCTCTTTTTGCTTCCACAGCTAATTTTCGAGTAAGTTTGCTAAATGTCTTTCCTCTCTCGGCATCCTTTTTAGCCTTTTTATGCTTTATGCTACTCCACTTAGAATGTCCTGACATAAACTCACCCCCTTCTTTTAAACAATAATTTAGTTTTTAGCAAAGGATTTTGGCAAATCCCCATGGAAAACAACCTCGTCAAGAAAAGGTTTGCCATAGAGCTATCCAAAGCTCTATGGCAAACATAGCAAAAAAGAAGTGGGTTGTCAATTGTCCGTAATTTATAATGTCCAGTTACCTTATCTTAAGATTCTTGTTTCTCATGAGGGGTTATTAACCTATTGGTACAGAACATGGGTAGAGATACCTGTCAGGAAGTCAGTTCTGAAAGATCCTCGATTTCAAGATATCATGGGGATAGGAAAAAAGGTTCCTGGTGTTGGGACTGAAAAGGCATTCAATGAAGAAGTTCAGCCATTAGTAGACATTGTGAAAAATGGTTGGTTCAAATTGCGGGAGAAAATTAAGGGAGGGGAAAAGTATCAACTTCCTTTTCTTCCGCCCATATAATATAAACTGTTACCCTTATTTAAAAAAGACGGAGATTATGATAGAAATATAATCCCCGTCTTTTAACTGTTGCGTTCCCTTAAATTTTAATACATTCCACCTCCAGGTGGATATCCTCCTCCTCCAGGAGGCATCATCGGTGCCTTTTCCTTTTCTGGAATATCTGCAACCAGAGCATCTGTAGTCAGGATTAAAGAAGCTATACTGGAAGAATTTTCTATAGCTGTTCTTACCACCTTAGCCGGATCTATAACCCCGCTTTCCACTAAATTCTCATACTTTAGCGTCTCGGCATTGAATCCTTCTGCTCCCTTTTTCCTCAATAGTACTTCCTCAGCTACCACTCCACCCTCCAATCCAGCATTATCAGCTATTTTCCGAATAGGCTCCTTGAGAGAATCTTTAATTATACGTATTCCATTTTGTTCATCCTCACTTTCCCCTCTTAGCTTCTCCAACGCTGGAATAGCTCTAAGTAGTGCTACTCCTCCGCCAGGAACTATCCCTTCCTCTACAGCAGCTTTGGTAGCTGCTACTGCATCCTCTATTCGAGCCTTGTTTGTTTTCATCTCAGCTTCAGTCGCCGCTCCCACATTAATAACTGCGACACCACCAGCAAGTTTAGCAAGTCTTTCTTCGAGTTTTTCCCTATCATAATCAGAATCAGTATCATCTCTTTGAAGCTTTATCTGAGCTACTCTCCCTTCGATTTTCTTCTTGTCACCCTGACCCTCAATTATAGTGGTATTTTCGTTGTCTATCCTTATTCTTTTTACCCTTCCCAGCACAGATAAATCCACTTTCTCCAGCTTCAGACCAAGATCTTCAGAAATTACCCGTCCTCCGGTGAGAACAGCAATGTCCTCTAACATAGATTTTCTTCTATCTCCAAAGCCAGGAGCTTTAACCGCAGCACATTTTAAAGTTCCTCTTATCTTATTTACCACTAAAGTAGCCAGAGCCTCTCCTTCAAGATCTTCAGTAATCAAAAGTAAAGACTTACCAGTATTGGCTACTTTCTCTAAGAGAGGAAGTAAATCCTTCATACTACTTATCTTCTTATCATAAAGAAGAACATAAGCATCTTCCAGGAGTACCTCCATCTTATCAGGATTAGTGATAAAATAAGGAGATATATACCCTCTGTCAAACTGCATTCCTTCTACTAACTCCAAATAAGTCTTACCTGTTTTTCCCTCTTCTATAGTAATGACCCCATTCTCTCCCACTTTTTCCATAGCATCAGCTATTAAATCACCTACACTTTTATCATTTGAAGCAGCTACAGTGCCTACCTGGGAAATGGATTTTTGATCTTTAACAGGTTTACTCATTTTCCGTATCTCATCTACAACAGTGGCAACTGCTTTTTCCATTCCCTTTCTCAGGTGAGTGGGATTAACCCCAGCCACCACATTTTTTAAACCTTGGCGAATGATAAACTGAGTTAAAAGAGTAGCTGTTGTGGTGCCGTCTCCAGCCACATCCTTGGTCTTTTCAGCTACTTCCTTTATCAGTTGAGCTCCCATGTTCTCGCAAGCATCCTCCAACTCTATTTCCTTGGCTACAGTAACTCCATCATCAGTAACAGTAGGGGCACCAAAACTCCTAGCCAAGGCTACATTTTGTCCCTTAGGACCTAAAGTAATGGTTACTGCATCAGCTAATTTATCTACACCTCTTATTAAAGACTGTCTGGCATCAGAACCAAACAAAATTTGTTTAGCCGCCATGAGTGATCCTCCTAAATTTTATTCTATCACCGCTAAAACGTCATCTTCACTTAAAACTAAATACTCTTCATCCTCAATTTCAATCTCTGTCCCCCCATACTTAGCAAAAAGGACCTTATCACCTTTTTTAACTCCTTTAAAATCCGGTCCCACCGCTATTACATCTCCCCGTTGAGGCTTTTCCTTATTTGCTGTTTCAGGGAGGTAAATCCCTCCCTCTGTTTTCTCCTCTTGCTTGAGTGGTTTTACAACTATTCTCCCACCCAGAGGTTTAATTTTCATCATCCCTACTTCCTCCTTGCCTTTTTAAAATATTTTAGTAAAATTATACTTAAATTTAACTTACTGTCAACCCCCTTATTCTATCTCCTGCATCTCTGAAAATTTTTGAGGTATCTCAATAATTGGAGAAAGTAAAAAATGAACCCTTTTTCAACCTCTCTAAAACAAACAATCTCTCAAACTATCAGGCAAAAACAGATTGGCAGGATAAAGTTAGCCCATCTTTTTTCCCTTTCCGAAAGTGAATTTAGAAAATCTATTGCGGAAATAGAGAATGACCCTTTATTCCAGGAATTGGCGTATAAATGGAAAATCGTAGGCTACAGGAAATTTACCGGTATCCGAATCCTCTCTTCTCCCTCCCTTGACGAACAAATTTCCTCTTCGGATAGTTTTGATTTAGAAAATCTCTTACACGAGAATCCAAAAATTATGTCTATACTGCAAAAGATTGGAACTACCATAGGAAGAGATCGATTCAGTCAACTTTTATATAGAGGAGTAGATATCAGCGAGATAATAGAGGAATGCGAGTTAACTAAAGAGGGAGGAGAAATTCTTAAGGCGTTTTTGAATAAATTTGAATTAGGAAAAATTGTAAGTGGTGCTCAAGGCTCTTCTACAAATGAAAATATTCCGTTTTCAACCAGGAGAGCTTTCAGGATAGCCACTATTAAGAAAGAAAAAGATGGGTTAGCAATCTGTCCTTATTCTGAGGAAGATTACCTCGTGAAGGGGAAATACCACATTAATTACAACCGGTTTGAACTATTATGTAAAGAAAAAGGAATTCCCCGAGAAAAAATCGACCGTGTTCCCAAAATGCTTAGAATGTTAGATCTAATCAATCGAAGGACTACCACTATTTACCAAATAGTTCACTACATAAAAGAAAAACAGGGTAATTACCTTTACTCAGGAGATATTAACAACCTTAAACCTTTAACTCAACGAGGGTTGGCTAATAAAATAGGAGTACATCCAAGTTCAATTACCAGAGTTATGTCTAATAAAAGCATCCTCACTCCTGAGGGTAATGAAAAGACCCTTAAATTTTTCTTCCCTTCCAGGAAAGAAATCACCAAACGCTGGGTTAAAAATTTAATAGAGGAAGAGAGGAGTCTACTTCAAAACGGTGTTCTTCAACATCCTTATGCTGATGAATCAATTAAAATTCAACTATACCAAAAGTACAAGATCACCCTCTCTCGACGAACTGTAGCAGAATATAGAAAAGAGTTAAAGATACCATCATCAAGCAAAAGAAGTACACCTTTGACTTTTCGGAAAAATAGCTTATGATATGTAATAATATAATAGAACGAGTGTACCATGAGAAGGATAAGAAATGAAGGTGTTTAATTATGGCAAATTATCAATTTAGCCAATTATCGATTCTGACACTATACTCGTCAGTTATGATATTAGCTCTGGGCATTTCTATTCTTTTTCGGGCCCGAAAAAGAATAGAAAATTGGTCTTTTTTTGTAGTAGCTTTTACGATATTCATGTGGCTTTCTGGAATAGCAATGATCGAGAGTAGTAAAAATAGTGAATTAGCATTACTTTGGCATAATAGATATACATTTCTGAGCATAGCTTTAATTGGGCCCAGTGTATATTTTTTGGTCGTCTGCCTTATAGGCCAGTTTCAAAAACACAAAAGGAAACTATTTTTTACCTATTTAATCTCTGTGGTTTTCTATATATTAGCTAACATTACTTCTTCCTTTGGCATCCAGCTTACGCACTGGGGGTATTATCCGGAATATAAAATTTTAGGTATCTTTTGTCTTTTATATTCTTTGGTTTTAATGGCATATAGTTTCTATCTTCTCATTTCTGGCTTTAAGGGTTTGGGCGATGATTTAAAGAAAAAGCAATTAAAAGTATTCTTTATTGGTCTATTGCTTGCTCTTGCAGCAAGCTCTGACTTTCTACTTGCTTTAGGGTACAATGTGTATCCTTTCGGTTACATTTGTATTCTAACTTTTGTCGCTATCACTGCCCTTGCCATCAAAAAGTATGGGTTTTTAGTTTTAGAACCTAAAATAGCTTTTCGGATGATCTTTGACTCCATTACCAGTTTCGTTATTGGAGTAGATGCAGAGAATAGGATAGGCTTTATGAACGAACCTGTAAAAAATGTACTTGGCTATAAACAGGTAGATATGTTCGAGGAATCTGTGAAGACGATTTTTCCTGAACAAAAAAAGTTTCTTCGGATGAAAGATAAGATAGTAAAAGGGAAGGGGGTTATCAGTCAGGAAGACTCTTACTTTTTAACCAGAGATGGTAGGGAGATACCCATTAGATTTAGCCTTTCCTTAATTCAAAAGAAAGAGTATGGAGAAAGAATTCTTGGATTTGTCCTTATTGCCCAGGACATCACCGAAAGAAAAAAGCTGGAAGATAAACTGAAAGAATATACTGAACAATTAGAGGAAAAAGTAGAGGAAAGAACCAAAGAACTTAGCATGATTAACGAGGAGTTAAAAAAAGCCAATGAAGCTCTGGAGCAAAATAGTAAAAAGTTACTGGAGGCTCAAGAGCAGTTAGTTCGCAGAGAGAGGTTAGCGGCCATAGGACAATTATCATCAGGTATAGCACATGAGCTGCGAAATCCTCTGGGAGTGATTAAAACGGCGGTTTACTATGTCAAGAGTAAAGTGGAGCAAGATAATCCCAAAGTACTAAAGCACCTCAGGATTATGGAAAAAGAGATAGGTAATTCTGATAAGATTATATCTGATCTTTTAGGTTTTTCTCAGACAAGAAAGCCCTCGGTAGAACCAACCCATCTGAACAGAGTTATAGAAAATGCTCTCTCAATCACAAAATTACCTGAAAATGTGAAGGTAGCCAAAAAACTAAGTCCCTCTTTGCCTCAGGTGTTAGTAGATGCAAATCAAATTCGTCAGGTATTCATCAATATAATCTTGAATGCCTTTCAGGCTATGCCTGAGGGTGGGGAGTTAAAAATTGAGACTCTAAAAAAAGCTTCTTTCGTAGAGGTAAAATTCACCGATACTGGCTGTGGAATCAACAAGGAAAATTTAAATAAACTGTTCAATCCCTTCTTCACTACTAAATCTAAAGGTATCGGTCTGGGCCTGGCGGTTACTCAAGTCATCATAGAAAGACATGGCGGCACCATTCAGGTAAAGAGCAAATCAGGGGAAGGAAGCACTTTCATCGTTTGTCTTCCTTTGAGAGGCAAGGTATAGAATGTCCCAGGCTAAAATCCTGATAATTGATGATAATCCAGAAGTGTTAGAGACTCTTTCTGATGTATTAGAAAATGAGGGATATGAAATCTTAACTTTCAATAGTGGGAAGGAAGCAATAGCTCAAACTGCAGAGGAAAAGCCACAAGTAATATTACTGGATATAAATATCCCCGATATAAATGGGATAGAAATTTTGCGTAGAATAAAGAAAATTGATAGAGATATCCCTATCATTATGATAACAGCTTATGGATCAATGGATAGTGTTATTCAAGCGATGAGGCTGGGAGCGTATGATTATCTAAATAAACCCTTCAACTTAGACAAGATGAAAATACTTATTAAAAGAGCTTTAGAAGCACAAATATTAACTAAGAAACTGAGTTATCTGGCATCAGAATTGGAGAAAGAATACAAATTAGAGAATATTGTAGGCAAGGATTCTAAGATGTACGAAGTGTATAAAACAATAGGAAGAATGGTAGACAACAAAGCTACTGTCCTGATACGGGGAGAAACAGGAACAGGCAAAGAACTTGTAGCTCGGGCTATTCATTTTAACAGCCCCTCTAAGGATAAACCGTTTGTACCTATAGATTGTGCCAGTCTACCACAAGATTTGTTGGAAAGCGAACTATTTGGATACGAGAAGGGCTCTTTCACTGGAGCTGTTGGTCAAAAACAGGGTAAGTTTGAATTAGCTACACCAGACGGAACGATATTCTTAGATGAGATAGGAAATGTAAATTTAATGACTCAAGCTAAACTATTAAGAGTTCTACAGGAAAGAAAATTTGAAAGAGTAGGAGGAACTAAATCTATTCAAATCGATGTAAGAATTATTGTTTCCACCAATGCTGACTTAGAAAAGATGGTAAAAGAGGGCCTTCTCAGAGAAGATCTTTACCATCGATTAAATGTAATATCTATCCATCTTCCCCCTTTGAGAGAACGTCGGAGTGACATTCCTCTATTGGTAAACCATTTTCTTTTTAAATTTAAATCAGAGTCTAGCAGGAGAAAAAAATATGTTCCTCCTGAAACTATGGATTTATTGATAGGGTTTGATTGGCCGGGGAACGTAAGAGAGTTAGGAAATGTAATAGAAAGTGCAGTTATTCTGGGGAAGACTGATCCCATCCTTGTTGAGGATCTTCCTTTAAGAATACGAGAAAGAGCTTATACGCAAGTAGGGGAGGTTTCTACTGGTAAGAGCTCGTTGGAGAAAGAAGTAGCCAGTTTTGAGAAAAAGTTAATAATCGATGCGTTAGAGAAAACAGATTGGATTATAGGTAAAGCAGCAAAATCATTGGGCATAAACTACAAGGCAATAAAATACAAGATGAAAAAATATGGTATAGAAGGAAAAAAAACTCAAGCTATTCCCAGATCTGCAGCTAAAAAATAAGAAAATGGGGCCTGTTTAGCCTATCTATCTGAAGGTAATATTAAAAGTTTTATGAAAAAAAATGTGAAACTACAGAGTGTACAGCGCAGAGGAAAGAGAAGATGTGATGTGTAAATTGGTAAAAACTTCATCACTCATTACTTATCACATATTACAGTTATTTGTGTTCTCTGTGGTTAAGTTTTGACATTGCTATAAAGGTACCGAGGAGGCAAAAAGTATGGTGCTAACCATTTACTATCGTAAGGATGATGAGTGGCTTTTAAGCAAGCTGGAGGGAATGGGTGCGAGAGAGAGGAAAAGTAAAAGTGCAGTAATTTTATCCGTACTGGAGCATTATTTTGAGCGAGGGAAAAAAATAGGGGAGATTCTCCAGGATATGAGGTTTATCTCTTTAGAGCATCTCCGGGAAGCTCTTGAACTGCAAAAAAGAGAGGAAAAACAAAAGAAATTGGGTCAAATATTAAAAGAAAAGGGGATGGTTACTGAAAGACACATCCAAAAAGCACTGGCACTGCAAGGTTATGATGATAAGGATTGGTAGAGCTATCAAGAACGGGCAGCACATTACGATGATTCTTCCTGAAACTGGAGTTCTTACAGTAACCTTTCCTGTATTCTATGTGAGAATAAACTAAAAGTAACAGTTTAGGCCACTAAGTCACCAAGGCACAAAGAAGTGATATGAATTTTAAACCTCCATCGGAAAGAGAAGAATCCATTGCTAAAAAAATTAACCACTGAAGACACAGAGGACGCTAAAATTTTAAGACCGGGGTTTACTTGGTGGCTGAATAGTAACAACTAAAAAAGAGATGGGTTAAGAACCAACCTGGCCTGGTTAAAATTGTAGATGCAATGCGTGCATTGCTAAATCGCACTGGCTCTCAGCTTGCGGGACGGCAAATGTGCTTAAACTACCTCAAAAAAGATAAAATGAGTATTGAAGTAATTTCTGTAGGTGAGTTACTGGTAGAGATAATGAGGGAAAAGATAGACCAACCACTGGATAAAACAGGAACTTTTATTGGTCCTTTTCCCAGCGGAGCACCAGCTATATTTGCCGATGCAGTGGCAAAATTGGGTGTGCAAAGTGGAATTATTGGTAGTGTGGGGAAAGATGATTTTGGTACGCTAATTTTGGATAAATTAAAGCAAGACGGTGTTGATACGACCTATGTACGTTCTTTAGAAGATTATACCACAGGAGTAGCCTTTGTTACCTATTTTAGTGACGGCAGTCGAAAATTCATTTTCCATTTGCCCCAGGCAGCATCGGGGCAAATCAGTTTGAACCAAATTGATAAGAGCTATTTCGCAAGGGTAAAGCATCTGCATATAATGGGATCGACCCTATCCATAAACGAGCAATGCCAAAAAGCTTGCTATAGAGCTGTAGAAATAGTTAAAAGTGCCGGAGGCAAGATTAGCTTCGATCCTAATCTTCGTCCGGAACTGTTAAGTGTGGAAAAGATAAGGCAGATCTGCCAGCCTGTGCTTTCTTCTTGTGAGCTTATTTTACCCAGTGAGGATGAGGCTAAGATGCTTACAGGTACGAAAGATACCCTTACTGCGTGCAAAGAACTGTTACGCTGTGGCCCAGAAATTGTTATTTTAAAACGCGGAACAAGAGGATCAGTTGTAGTAACTCCTGAAGGGAAAATAGAGATTCCCTCTTTCAAGGTAAAAGAGGTAGATCCTACCGGCGCCGGTGATTGTTTTGATGCTGGAATACTTGTGGGCATGCTAAGAGGATGGAGTCTCAAAAGAACAGCTAAGTTTGCTAATGCAGTGGGAGCTTTAACTGTCACTAAAAAAGGACCAATGGAGGGAACTCCCAATTTAAAACAGGTGAACTATTTATTAGCGGCTGAATAATTACAAAACTTCAATACTACAGGTTATCCAGCTTTTCTTTCACCATTTTGAGGTCTTCTTGAAATATACTTTTCCAGGTTGCTCTGTAAATGCAGGCAGCAGGATGAAATGTAGGAATAACTATCGTGGCATTGCTCAACTGATAGATTTTTCCTCGCAGGTGAGTAATACTCTGGGTAGTATTTAAGAGAACCTGGGTGGAAAAGTTACCCAGAGTGCAGATAATCCTGGGATTAATAATCTTCATTTGCTCTTTCAGGTAAGGAAGGCACGCAGAAATTTCCTCAGGTTTGGGGTCTCTATTACCAGGAGGACGGCATTTAATAACATTGGCAATGTAAATCTTATCATCAAGGATACCTTCTTTTTTGAGGCTTTCTCTTAAGAGTTCACCTGCTGCTCCTACAAAAGGTTTTCCTTTTAAATCTTCATCTCTTCCCGGAGCTTCTCCTACTAACATTAGTGGTGAGTCAGGATTCCCCTCTCCAAAAACTATATTTGTTCTGGTCTTATATAAATTACAGAGCTGACAGTTTTTCATACCCTGATAAAAATTCTGCAGGGAAACTTGAGAATCCTTTTTTTCTCTTGTTTTCACCATTCCTCTTTTTTCCTCAAGATAGTAACGGAAAAGCCTTACAATTGCTAAGTATTCAGAAATTAAATCTTTCATATTTATATTGTTCAATAGATTAAAGGTTTTACAATCTGGCGGGGAAGCAAATTTTTACGGGTAATCTGGTAGTGTATTTTTCTTTCCTCCTGGGGAGGAATCTTTATCTCATATTGAATAAGGTGAGCATCTTTCTTGATGTAGTTCTCGGGCTCAGAGATGAGCATCTCCCAACTATCAGGAATATGCTCTCTTACCTCAACTTTTACCTCTTTCTCTTTTAAATTTTTTAAGATAATCTCGTACTCTTCTTCAGTATCGTAAACTTGAATATTCCCTCTATTGTTTCTCCTTATATTTATTTTCTTAAATTTTAGCATTTCTTTTCTTATCTGAATATCCTGAACCTTTCCCACGTATATTTTTAATGCCTGGTTTGAGGGTGTTTTTTTAATTTCGTCCTCTCCTAAGAAACTTAGCTCTTCCCCTTTTTTTCGATAAATTCTCACTCTTCCCGAAGGAATAAAGTCTCTATTCAGGGGAGAGCCGGTACCATTAAAAAATTGATACAGCATAACTATCTTATCTCCCCATTCTTCCCTATCAAAGATGTATACTTTTTGCAGAGGAATGTTCTCTGCCTTAAAATGAGGTAGTTTTTTTCCTTCCCCGTTTTTTATATCTGTTTGCCAGTGAGTTTTATCTTCGCTACACACATTCATTTCCCTAAAATCCTCTCCGCTTTGGTTGTAGATGGTAAAGTAAGCCTCAAGAGAAATTTTGTCTTCTTCCTCATTTATCTTAGCTTTATACTGATTATAGCTTATCCAACCACTCAGAAGGTAAGAGATCTGTACCAGCTCCCTACCTTCCTTCACACTATCAATCTCCCAGATAAGGGAAGATACCTGATTTAAGGGAGAGATTTCCCTTAAAATACTTACCTTCTCTGGCTCGTCTAAGAAACAAATTCTAACTGAATCTGGATCAATCCTTGCCTTTTCCCAATCAAAATTAACCTCATTTGCCCCTAAGGTAAGCTCGAGATAGCGTTTTTCCCGAACAAAAGCTTCCCCATTTTCCTTTAGTTCTACGACAACAGACTCTTGTGAGGGCAGGATAATTACCTTTGCTCCTCCAAAAGTTTGGCTAACTAAGATGAGGGAAATAGCTATCCCTACCACTGATAAAAGATTTCTCCTTAAGAATTTCACTAAAGCTTTTCTCATCTCAATCTTACCTTCTTTCCAATATAATAAATTATTTCTTTTTCATCTTCAGGAGAAATATTCAGTAAGAACTCCAGGGCCCCGGCTTCTTTCTTTGAAGGAATAATATTTGATCTTAGAAAATCCCATTCGCCTGATATCTCTTCTCTAATTTTCAATTTGACAGCTTTTTTGAGAAAGTTCTGCAGCGTTAGCTGATATTTCTCCTCCTCTCGATATTCAATTAAATCGCCTCGCAGACTAAATTGTAAACCACTCCTTATGTAGTCTTTTAACTTCCGGTCTACCTTTACCTTGCAGGTTGAATCAAGATTAATCTTTACTTTTCCATTTGAGGAAGTATACTTTATCTTATCCTCTCCCAAATAATTTAGAGTTTCGTCTATCTGTTTCTGCCAGATTCTGATAAGTCCAGGAGGAAGGGGAAATTCCTCTTTATTTTTAAATTTATAAAACTTTACTACCTGAGAGCCCCATTTACTTAAATTAAAGCAATAAAAAGCTTCCAGGGGAATCTCCTTGGAGGCAAAGAAAGTCAACTTTACCTTTTTCTTATTCTCAAGATCACTTTTGCCTTTAATGCGGAAAAGGTGATACTCTGAAATTTTTTCCTTTTCAATGACCTGAGGCTGAGCAGCTTCCATTCCAATGTCCTTACTTTTCTTTAAAGCAATAGTTTTAAGAACCTTCTTTTTCTCCTCTCCTTTTTTCTCTTTAAGCAGGTGAACGGACCCGGATATAAGAATAACTTCAGCTTCTCTGTAGTCCTTCCCACTATTATTCTCTATCTTGACCCACCCTTTAAGAGAGGAGATTGAATCCTCTTCAAGGTTAACTTCAGCATCATAGCCAGCTTCCCAGAAAAGATCCCGGGTAAAATAAGATATTTCTACCAACTCCCTTAAATCTTGAGAAGATTCAATCCCCCAGATAATAAAATCTTTCCCCTCCTCTACCACCACTTCTTTGACACGTACTTCCTGGGGATGTTGAAGAATCTCTAAATTAATGGAGGAGGGATCTATCCAGGTTTCTGACCAGCTAAATTGAATCTTATTTAACCCTGCTTTTAAATTTACACAGTGCTGCTCTCGAATAAAGCTAAGGTTTTCCTCGTAAATAGTCACTATTACCCTGGATGTAGAGGAAATAGTAGAAAAGCTTATATGGGCCAAAGCAGAATAAACACAAAAAATAATTCCCACCAATACTAACACGCCGATAGCGAAAAGTCTTCTCATTGTATTTATTCCTGCTTGTAATAGTTTAGATTTAATAAAATTTTCCTCTTTTCTCTGCCAATTGTAGCATGCCCATTCATGGGCGAATTGGTGCCGATAAATCGGCAAGCTACAGCAATGACAAACGAAAAATCTCACATTTTTTAGAGAAACTTACCTGTTGCATCTTGCTTGAAACTTGTCGCATTTAATTTAGCACAAGTTGAAAAATCTGTCCAGTACGCGTTATCCAGTTTCAAAAAAGCAGCTAAGGAGTGCAGCACGAGCCTTTACTCATTAGATAGTAGTAACATCTCGCAGGGTTTACATCTACCTACTTTGGCGTATCCTTAATCTTCGTTCTGTTCAGTGGTAATATGAGCGTCAATGTAAAGGGGAATTCCCTTTTCAGCCCTATCTGCTTCCCACCAACGCAAAAGTTTTTCTCCGCCAACTTTATCAATGTTAAGATTTACATCAAGAACCTGTTTCTCAGTTAAAGCCACAGCCATTGAGGAAGTAAACAAAGGTTTACACAGTAAAACTACTAAGACTACAGCTATTATTGTAAGAACAGCCTTACTATACCCGTCTAATTTATGAATTACAACCTGTTGCATTTCGCACCTCCTTTAAAAAATTTATCTTCTGCTATACTATATCACTTGTAATCTATACTGTCCAGACTGCAAAGATTCTATGCCAATATGAGTGTTAATTGTAGCCCTAAACTCTCAAGTGAGACTTGTTTGCATAGACTCTCAAGCCTTGTGGCTACAAAATTATGAGTAGGGGCAAGATACTCTTCCATTCAGGTAATTCAGTCTACTAAATTAACTAATCCGGGTTTAATTTTTTTGACAAACTGGATAGATTAGAGGATAATAAAAGATCTACCCCTATCAAAGCTGTGGGGGCATTGTCAACTACGAGGACAAAGAGCCAACTCCTCTTAATAACCCCTGCTATTCATCCTCTCAGCTCACTAAGGGATATTCTGGTGTTTTTATAAAATGGTCAATGAAATCCAAGTAAAATCAATTCTGAATAAACATAAAAAGAGAGATGATTGGTTTTTAGATGATTACTCAGTGAATCCTTATCAGGGTTGCTCTTTCAATTGTATTTACTGCTATACACGGGGCAGCAAATATGGAACGCACCTGGCAAATACTTTATCGGTAAAGGTAAATGCACCAGAACTCTTAGAAAAACAACTCTCAAGACGGGCAAGGAAAGGAGAATATGGAATCATATGTTTTGCCTCGCAGGAATCATATATCCCAATCGAAAAAAAATTTAAAATAACCAGAAAACTACTTCGGATAATTTTGAAGTATAGATTCCCTGTTCATATCGGAACCAAATCAACATTAGTATTGAGGGATATAGATCTTTTGAAAGAAATCGACAGAAATGCAATCCTACCAGAGGATTTAAAGCAAAAACTAAAGCGAGGGGTGATTATTTCCTCCTCTATTTCCACTTTGGACGAAAAATTAGCAAAGATCTTTGAGCCAGGGGCGCCAATACCAAAAAAGAGACTGGAAGTGATAAAAAAATGTAAAGAGGAAAGGTTTTTGGTTGGAATAAACTTTATTCCTGTTTTGCCGTATCTTTCTGATTCAGATGAGCAACTTAAAGAAATGGTAAGAACTGCAAAAGATTACGAGGCAGATTTTGTTTTGGTTGGTGCTTTAACTTTATTTGGCAAAGGACCTACAGATTCTAAGACGCTTTATTACAAAGCCCTAAAAAAACATTTTCCTGAACTTGTATCAAAATATAGAAGTTTGTTTAGAATATTTTTCGCACCACCAAAAGAGTATCAAGAGGAACTGGAAGAAAAATCAAAAAGGTTATGTGAAAAATATGAAATTAAATATGGGATTATATAATGAAAGTTCGGGGGCAATCTTTTCCCTTCGATTGCTCCGATTCTTAGGGGTGCGTATAATAAGGCGTATCCGGCTTTACCACTCAGAGGTATAAATACCGTTAGCAGAAGAAAAACTTGCGCTAAATGCAAGATGAGACTGGTATACAAGGGAAGTGCAGTAAAATAAAGATACACAAAGAGATGACATAATATTGCTATTAAGGGATGTGTAAAGTACTCATAAAAAAATTTGAATAAAGCAGATGTCTTGATTGTATATTATATAAGGTTAGCTGAATGGAAACGGATAGTGAAGTTATAGATAAAGTGAAAAAAGGGGACAGGGAAGCTTACGGAATCATAGTTAAAAAATATATGAGAAAAGCGTACTTTATAGCTCTGGGTTTTGTGGGAGATAGTAATGATGCTTTAGATATATCTCAGACAGCTTTTATTAAGGCTTACAGGTCTCTTTCTAAATTTGATCAAGAAAGATCTTTTTATCCCTGGTTTTATGCTATCTTAAGAAATCTGTCCTTTAATTTTATAAAAAGGAAAAAGCTAATTCCCATAATTCCCTTAGAAAAAGTAGCTGGGTCAAATCTGGAACCATCAAAGAAATACTATCAGGATGATACAAGAGAAATTGTCGGCAAGGCAATCTCCTCTCTTCCAGAATTGGAAAGGGAAGTAATTCTCTTAAAATATTTTCAGGAACTCTCTTATAAAGAGATGGCACAGATGCTAAATTGCCCTATAGGAACTGTAATGTCCAGATTATACTATGCTCGTAAGAAATTAAAAGAAAATTTGGAGAAATATTTTGGATAGAGAAAATCATCAGTATTACAAGAATCTTTTAATGGGCTTTATGGATGATGAGCTTTCAAAAAAAGATAAAGAGTCTCTGGGAATACATCTTAAGGGATGCCCGGAATGCCGAGAAGAATTAAAAGAATTTAATAAAATAAAAGGAGTGATGAAAAATATGAAATATAAAGAACCACCAGATGAGGCATGGCAGAGGTATTGGTCTAAAATTTACAATAGATTAGAACGTGGATTGGGTTGGATTCTTACCTCAATCGGGGCGATGATTTTACTCTTCTACGGAGGATACAAAGCCGTAGAGAGTTTAATAAAAGATCCTGCACTTGCAGTTTTTTTGAAAGTAGCCATTCTTGTTCTTATAGCTGGAATAGTTATTCTTTTTGTTTCAGTACTGAGGGAGAGAATCTTTACCTTTAAGAAAGATAAATACGCAAAGGAGGTCAAACGATGATAGTAGTGACTACAGAAAATATTCCCGGTAAAAAAATTGTGAAAACTATTGGTCTGGTAAAAGGAAACACTATCAGGGCACGACATATTGGGCGAGACATTATGGCTTCATTTCGAAATGTGGTAGGGGGAGAAATAACAGACTATACCAAGATGATGGCAGAGTCAAGAGAGCAATCTCTGGATCGCATGATAGAAGAGGCAAAAAAACTGGGAGCAAATGCTATAATTGGGTCCAGGTTTATAACTGCTTCTGTAATGCAAGGGGCGGCAGAGCTCTTAGCCTATGGCACAGCAGTAACAATAGAGTAAAAAGACCTCGCAAGGATAAAAAGCTCCCTATTATTTTAAGTCAGCAAGAAATTGCAAAAATCTTATCATCAGTTGATAATGTAAAGCATAAAGCAGTCTTGATGTTAATTTACATTAAGGGAGCTAAAGGAAGAAAGGACAGATATGCAATGCTTTCTGATAGAGCATTGCAGACACTAAGGGAATACTGGAAAGAATATAGACCCAAGCTATGGTTGTTCTCAGGCCAGGATAAAGAAAGACATATAACAACACGAACTGTTGGGAAGATATTTTCAAATGTTTGTAGGACAGTAAAAATACTAAAACCAGTGTCAGTTCACAGTCTCAGACATAGTTTTGCAACACATCTCCTTGAAAGCGGAACAGATCTGCGCTATATTCAGGAGATTTTAGGGCATAAGAGCAGTAAGACTACCGAAATATATACCCATGTTAGCAATAAAGATATAGGCAAAATTAAGAGTCCATTGGATAACTTAAATGTAAAATCAGAAAAGGGGGTGAAGTAGTAGTTCAGCCAAAGGCAGTATATCCGAACCTGGTTCATATATACTGCCAAATTGGAAGGATATCCGAAATTAGTTCGGATATAAACAAGTTAAGCGAAATTCATAAGAACTTAATTTGTGGAGAGACTAAACCATGATAAATGAAGGAGAACACAAATCCAAACTAAATGAAGTAGACAGACTATTAGAAAAGCTTCAAATACGGAAAGAATTGAAAGGCAAATTTTATTACATTTACCCCAAAATATTCGAAGGGCTTTTTGATCTTCTTTCCTTATTTGAAACAGACGACTTCTTTTTTTCTTTATTAATGCATGCTGATGCAAGAACACTCCAAGACTATCCTGGCAATAGAAATGAAATTAAAATAAACTGGTGGTTAGAACCAAATATAAACTATTATCTCCTAGTTCAAGAGATTTTTGATGATTATTGGGCATCTTTTTTATGTTTTCAACACGGTTTTACTAAGCAGGCTATGGAGATTTTACGGAATACTTGTGAGTTGATTATAAATCTATATTTCATGAAATTCTGTAAAAGTGAGGATGACGAAGCAATCGTTAAATGGTTCAATGGTGAAAGAGGAATCGAAAGGATACGGGAGATAATAGACGATGTAAAGAAAATTGAATTTCTAAAGGCAGAAAACATTTCGCCTTATTTAAGGCAATTGTATGATATTCTGTGCATGGCAACACATTCTCATAAAAAGACGATGACTTCTTTGGCGGTGCTTGGTGGCATAGTGGTTAAAGAAAAAAGTATGTTTGAACTTTTTATTGTTTTACAAACGAGAAGTATATTTCTTTTTGTAGTTGAAACCGAGCTAAAAATGATAAAGCACTTTGTCGAACAAGATGGAAAAACACAATTTACACAAAAGATATTAGATACTATAAGTAAAGTGGAGGAACATTTGAAAAATTATTCTACGGTTATAGCGAATATTAAAAAGGGATATATTCTTCATGGAAAACAAGTTAATTTAGAGTCTGGAAAAAGCACCTTAGTCTCTTTAAAGATACATAACGAATGGAAATTCAAGAGTAGACAGATGAAATCATTAACTCAAGAGGAAAGAAAAGACTTGAAGAACAAAATAGAAAAACTTTTACTATGCGACACTATATAATTTATGAACTTCGCCTAACACAGCATAAAAGGTTCGCCCTGCAGGCTCACCCAAATTTTTGCTTCGCAAAAACTTCTTTTATGCTCGAAACGTTAGGCGAAATGCTCACCCGGGGCAAAATATGAAAATACATAAAAACAAATAAAAGGAGAAAAAATGTCAATTATACCAGCTTTCGAAATAGGTTTGTGGAATGCCTGGATTTCCATGCTTATTGATTTATTGACTTTTCCTGTCTTGATTCGTATCGCCAAAAGGAGAGTGATACCTTCCCAAGATGAAGAATTTAATGCCCTGCCTAGGAGTAATAAAGCATTTTTCTGTTCTTCCAAGCTGATAGTTTTTATCGCTGCGATATATTCAATTTTCCTACCCTTAAAATTAGGGACAATATGGTTTTACGTGGGCGTTCCCATTACTTTAATTGGATTGGCTGGCATGATAGTAGTCTTGGTGAATTGGGCAAATACACTGCCTAACGAACCGATTATTAAAGGATTTTATAGATATTCAAGATATCCCATGTATGTGACTTCTTTTCTTGTTTTCCTGGGTGTAAGTATAGCTACGGCTTCATGGCTTTTTGTTTTGTTTTTAATTATATTTACAGTTGGCGCCGTAGCTTTTGCAAATTTCGAAGAACAGGGATGCCTTGAGCAATATGGCGACGCCTACCGTGAATACATGAATAGAACGCCAAGATGGATAGGAATACCGAAATCAGGGAAAAAGTGATAAGTCATGCCTCTTCGTTCGCACTATCGTCTAACACAGCATATACGCTGCGGACTTCGCCCTTGCCTTTCAGGACATTCGCCTTTGGCGAACTTCAGATGCACTCGGAACGTTGTGCAAAATGTGACTTTTTCAGAGGAGAAAGCTGTATTGTCGGGATCCATGAATAATACGACGTATTTGAATAGTCTTGGTTTTAATAACATAAAACACGAGGTACTTATCAATAATTAGCATTCGGTAACCAAGCTTCTTAAGCCATTCATCCTCAGAGATTACGCCAAAAAATGGATTTAACTCTAACTTGGAAATCGAATTATCAAATTTTTCAAGTTGAGAGATAGCAGTAGTGGGGTTGTCTTTCTTAATATATTCAAAAATATCAATCAAGTCCTTTTCTGCTACGCTTAAGTAGCGAATCTCATAGGGTTCGCTCATATAATCTTTACCCTTAAACGTCTCATTATCTCACGATGTGTTATTCCTTGTTCACCTGATGCATCCAATGCTTCAGTTTCCCCGAGTTTTTGATATAACTCAAGTAAACTATGGAGACGTTCATAATGGGCTTGGCTCATCACAACCAAATCATCTTTCCCATTTTTGGTTATGAATATAGGTCGGTCTTCGCTGTGGCAAAGTTCTGATATTTCATTGGCTCGATTTCTCAAATCAGACATTGGTCTGATTAATGGCATAACGTCATCCTTTTTTATTTTGAGAATAAAATATCATAAAAATGATATTTTGTCAACCTTTTAGCCACACTAAAAGAGAAAGCATCTCTGGAGATGCATCTCAAGAAATGCTCGGAATGTAGAGAAGAATTAAAAGAATTTAATAAAATAAAAGGAGTGATGAAAAATATGAAGTATAAAGAACCACCAGATGAGGCATGGCAGAGGTATTGGTCTAAAATTTACAATAGATTAGAACGTGGATTGGGTTGGATTCTTACCTCAATCGGGGCGATGATTTTACTCTTCTACGGAGGATACAAAGCTGTAGAGAGTTTGATAAAAGATCCTGCACTTGAAGTTTTTTTGAAAGTAGCTATACTTGTTCTTATGGCTGGAATAGTTATTCTTTTTGTTTCAGTACTGAGGGAGAGAATATTTACCTTTAAGAAAGATAAATACGCAAAGGAGGTCAAGCGATGATAGTAGTGACTACAGAAAATATTCCCGGTAAAAAAATTGTGAAAGCTTTTGGGTTGGTAAAAGGTAACACCATCAGGGCACGACATATTGGGCGAGACATTATGGCTTCATTTCGAAATGTGATAGGCGGAGAAATAACAGAATATACCAAGATGATGGCAGAGTCAAGAGAGCAATCTCTGGATCGCATGATAGAGGAAGCAAAAAAACTGGGAGCAAATGCGATAATTGGGTCCAGGTTCATAACTGCCTCTGTAATGCAAGGAGCGGCAGAGCTCTTAGCCTATGGCACAGCAGTAACAGTAGAGTAAAATAAAAAAGGAAAGTAAGATATGAGAATGTTAAACAGAAACACACCGGGTGGGCTTCGGAACTCTGCGGTTGCTTTGCAACCTTACCCTTCGGGTTATAACTCCCTTCGATGCAATCTCGTAGGCGCTGGGAACATTAGGTTGAATTAATTAGAAAACAAAGGGTAATCTATGGAAAAGATGTTACTTGCATTGGGAATTTTATTAGCCTTAACGGGGGCTCTCTTAATGTTTTTTGGTATATTGCCTACTCCTGTTAGAATTCTTATAGGCATTGTGGGACTTTTCCTAATAGCCACGTCCTCTAAATGGAAAGTGAGGAAAAAAAATGA
>JAUWZM010000007.1 GCA_030615365.1 Candidatus Aerophobota bacterium
AGGAAATCTTGAGAGATTTAAATTTTACGAGAGAGCATCAAGGTCCTATTGTATAGTAGCTACCAGTGAGCAGTCACTATATGCCAATGTAATTTTGAAAAAGGGAGTAGTCAAGTCTCTAAAAAGAGAGCTCTGAAAAAAGTCTGAGGTTGCTCTTTGCTCGGTGCTTTCCGGGCGCCTGCGGCTAAGTTCTACTCGTATCTTTATGCTGTGGCTCTTATGGGCGATGTATCAGGTTACAGGATAACTAAGAGTTTGAACGCATAGACCCGCCTTGATCGCCGCTGCCTCATGGAAACACCTCGCCGAGCAGCAAAAAGAAAAAGGATTTTTCAGAGCTCTCAAAAAAAGAAATCTAATAGTCTGGAAGTTTCGAATTTAGTGAGAGGCTTTCTTGATCTATAGGAATTTATAACTTGTTGCCGAAGGGCATTCCCCGAAAGAGCATTGATGATCTACCTTAACGAGGTCTCTGAGTGGAGGAAAAAGAAACCTTTATGTTTGAGGAGCGAAGCGACGAGTTTAAATTTTTCCCGAAACGAGGAGACCGAGCAGAGATAATTAGGGAGCATCCCCAGCGAGGGAGGGGAAGCCCTGAGGCTTTCTTGAGCTGGAGGAATTGTAATCGATAAGGAGGGAGGATACGTTATGCCAAAGAAAATTAGAGTAGGAATGGTTGGTTATAAATTTATGGGAAAAGCTCACAGCCATGCCTATCGTGATGTCTCTATGTTTTTTAAGATGAAGGCGATTCCTGTAATGAAGGCTATCTGTGGAAGGACAGAGGATGCTGTGGCTGAGGCAGCTAAGACTTACGGTTGGGAAAGTTATGAGAGATCATGGGAAAAGCTCATTGAAAGAGATGATATTGACTTAATTGATATTGCTACACCTGTTAGTTTACATAAAGATATAGCTATAGCAGCGGCAAAGAAAGGTAAGCACATCCTCTGTGAAAAACCAATGGCTATGAATTTGAATGAGGCTAAACAGATGCTGAAGGCGGCTGAGGAAGCAGGAATAAAGCATATGATAGGATTTAACTACAGAAGAGTCCCTGCCCTTGTTCTGGCTAAAAGGCTTATTGATGAGGGGACCCTGGGCAAGATTTACCATTTTAGAGCAATGTACCTTCAAGACTGGATTGTAGATCCTGACTTTCCCCTGGTCTGGCGATTAAGAAAAGAGATAGCTGGCTCCGGCGCCTTAGGTGATTTGGGTGCCCATATTATTGATCTGGCAAGGTTTTTGATAGGTGAGTTTGATAGCGTTACCTGTGTCACAGAAACCTTTATTAGGGAAAGACCGGAGCCTGTTTCCGTTACCGGTTTAACCGCCGAGGCAGGGAAGAAAATGGGAAAAGTAACGGTAGATGATGCTGCTATTGCTATGGCTAAGTTTGAAAACGGGGCTCTGGGTAGCTTTGAAGTAACCAGATTTGCTCCGGGACGGAAAAACTGTGAGCGTATTGAAGTGAATGGAAGCAAGGGAAGTCTTTTTTTTGATCTTGAGAAAATAAATGAGCTTCAATTTTTTTCCTGTGAAGATAAGGATTATACGCAAGGGTTTAAGACTATTCTGGTTACTGAAAAAACTCATCCCTATCTAAAGGCCTGGTGGCCACCAGGACATGTTATTGGATGGGAACATGCTATGGTTCATCAGGTATATGATTTAATGGAGAGTATCGCTGATGATAAGATGCCCACTCCAAGCTTTGTGGATGGGGTAAGATGTCAGGAGATTTTAGACGCTTTAAGTAAATCTGCCGAAGAGGGCAGATGGATTAAAATATAGTAGTCAAAAGGAGAAAGAGATGAAATTAGGAGTTTTCACAGCACTGTTTCAAGATCAAAGCTTAGAGAAAGCTCTGGATATTCTTGCTGGATTTGGTGTAGATGCCGTAGAGATAGGAACAGGGGGATTTGTGGGAAATACCCATTGTAATCCCCGGAAGCTTTTGGAGAGCGATTCAAAACTTAAAGAATTCAAAAAAACTGTTGAGGACAAAGGTTTGTTTATCAGTGCCCTTAGCTGTCATGGTAATGCCTTGCATCCGCAAGAATCTATAGCCAAAGCTCATCGAGAAGCATTTTGCAGTACTGTTTTATTGGCTGAGAAGCTGGGAGTGGAGAGGATAAATACTTTTGCCGGCTGTCCTGGTTCCTCAGATGAGGATAAAAACCCTAATTGGATAACCTGTCCCTGGCCTCCTTACTTTTCAGAGACAGTTAAATGGCAATGGGAGAAAAAAATAATTCCTTACTGGAGAGAGGAGGCAATACTTCTTAAGAAGCACGGAGTTAAAGTTTGTTTAGAGATGCATCCCGGGGATTCTGTTTATTGCCCGGAGAAACTTCTCAAACTAAGAGAAGCAGTGGGTGAGGAAATTGGATGTAATTTTGACCCCAGTCATCTTTTTTGGCAGGGGATAGACCCCATCTTAGCGGTACGTAAGTTAGGAGAAGCTATATATCACGTTCATGCTAAGGATACCAAGATAAATTTATTTAACTCCAGGGTCAATGGGGTTCTTGATACTAAACCTTACTCTGATGAGATAAACAGGTCCTGGATTTTTCGCACTGTTGGATATGGGCACAGTTATGATTTCTGGAAAGAATTCTTAAGCACTCTTAGATTGGTGGGCTATGATGATGTTTTAAGCATTGAACATGAGGATAGTCTTATGTCAGCTAAAGAAGGAGTGGAGAAAGCGGTTAGCTTCTTGAGGGAGATAATGATCAGGGAAAAAACGGGAGAGATGTGGTGGGCATAATCTTGACCCATGCAGGTATCTCGTATATATTTGTTTAACCTGAATGACGAGGGTAAAATTTTTACCCTATAACCAAAAAAGGAAGGAATTTTTTTATGAATGTAAAAGAAATGTTTGATTTAAGGGGTGAAAAGGCAATTGTAACTGGAGCTGCTCAAGGATTAGGCGAGCAAATGGCTCTAGGGCTGGCAGAAGCAGGGGCAGATGTAGCAGTGGTAGATATCAATATAGATAGAGCAGCAAAAGTAGCTGAAAGTATCCAAAATCTTGGTAGAGAGTCTATCTCTATAAAGGCTGATGTAACTAAAGTGAGCGATGTAGAAAATATGGTAAGAATAGTGAAGGATAGGTTCGGTAAAATTGATATCTTGATTAATAATGCCGGGATTGCTAATCATCTACCTGCTGAAGAGATAAGTAAGGAAGAATGGGATAGTGTAATTGAAATTAACTTGAGCGGGACTTTTCTCTGTGCTCAAGCAGTGGGGAGGGAGATGATCAAGCAGAAAAAGGGAAATATAATTAACATCTCTTCTATGTCAGGATTAATTGTTAACATACCTCAACCTCAGATTCATTATAATACTTCTAAAGCTGGAGTTATTATGATTACTAAGTCTTTGGCCGGTGAATGGGCAAAGTATAATATAAGAGTTAATGCTATTGCTCCCGGATATATGAGGACACCCCTTGTAGATAAAGTTTTTCCTAAATATGGCAAGGGTTGGTCCTCCTTAACCCCCATGGGGAGAATAGGAGACCCTTCTGAAATAAAAGGTCCTGCCTTATTTCTGGCTTCCAAAGCCTCCAGTTTCGTTACTGGAAGTGTGTTGGTGATGGATGGTGGGTATACTCTTTGGTAAAATTTTAAGACCGGGGTTTACTTGGTGTCTTCGTGCCTTGGTGGCTGAATAGTAACAAATTATTAATAAATAATGGACAAAGGACAATGAAAGCAGGTATTCTTTACGGACCAAAAGATATGCGATGTGAATCTGTACCTTCTCCTGAGATATCTAAAGGAGAAGTAATGATTGCTGTGAAAGCAGTAGGAATCTGTGGTTCAGATATCCCTCGTTATGAGAAGGGTGTAGCACCTTATAATTTTAAAATCTTAGGACATGAATGTGCCGGGGAGGTGGTAAAGACTGGTTCCAGTGTGTTGGGGATAAAAAAAGGAGATAGAGTAGCCGTTATTCCTGTGCGTCCCTGCTATAGATGCTCTCTTTGCCAAGCAGGTAAATATTCTCTTTGCAATAATTTTATTAGAATGGGGACACGGGTAGATGGTTGTTTTGCAGAGTTTATTAAGGTTCCCCCTCAGAATTTACTTAAACTTCCCGATAACATTGATTATGAAGATGCTGCTTTATTGGAGCCGGCTGCCGTTGCCTTGCATACTATTAAAAGAGGGGGGATAAATCCAGGTGATCTTGTGGTAGTTATGGGATGTGGTCCTATTGGGTGCTTATGTGCTCAATTTGCCGATATTTTAGGAGCACGGGCAGTGTATGTTGTGGATATAATCCAGGAGAAACTCCGTATAGCTCAAAAGGTGGGAAAATTCAGGTGCCTCAATGCAAAAAAGGAGGACCCAGTCAAGGTAATTACAGAAGAGAATGAAGGGGGAGCAGACCTTATTATAGAAAGTGCTGGATCTGTGGTAACTCTTAAAGGAAGTATACATTTAGCTCGTAAAAGGGGACGGATTTCTCTTTTAGGTCTTATGGGGGAAGATGTAGTCATTCCGAAAAAAGTTTATTATACCATTCTTCATCATGAGCTTAATTTATATGGAGTTTATGATACAGATTGGGAGCCTTTCCCGCCTTTTAATAGCTGGAAGACAGCCCTTAACTTTATAGCCCAGGATAAAATTAAGGTTAAACCTCTTATATCTCATCGATTCCAAATTGATGAGATAGGAGAGGCTTTTAAATCTATTAGTTCTCACAGAGAAAAGTTCAATAAAGCGATTTTTCTTTTTTAAATATCTCTGGGGTTAAGTTTTGATAATATTTTTGTAACAGTTCAGGCCACTAAGTCACCAAGGAGTGATATGAATTTTAAACCTCCATCGGAAAGAGAAGAATCCATTGCTAAAAAAATTAACCACTGAAGACATGAGAATACGCTAAAAATTTTAAGACCAAGGTTTACTTGGTGTCTTCGTGTCTTGGTGGCTGAATAGTAACATATTTTTTAAAGGGTGTTTTAATGAGAGCAGCTGTTTTAAAAGATATAAGAAAAATAAAAGTTGAAGAGGTAAAAAAACCTGTTTGTCTTGAAAATTCTATAATTATAGAGGTAAAAGCTTGTAATATCTGTAGTACCGATGTGAAGATATACAGATATGGATATTCTTCGATTAAGCTTCCTCTTATCTTAGGACATGAATTAGCCGGAGTTATTACTGAGATTGGAAAGAATGTAAGGAATTATAAAGAGGGGGATAAAGTAGCTATAGCTCCCAATATTTCTTGCGGGGAATGTTATTACTGCCGAAGAGGAATGCAAACAGCCTGTGATATTCTTCGAACTATAGGAATTCACTGTAATGGTGGTTTTGCAGAATATGTTTTAATCCCAGATTTAGCCATCCAACAGGACTGTATAAATATTATTCCTGATAATGTTTCCTTTGAAGAAGCTGCTCTTATCGATCCGATAGGTTGTGCTATAAATGCCTGTGAACTCTCTAAGGTTAAGTTAGGGGATACAGTAGTAGTTATCGGTGCGGGACCCACGGGCTGTCTTAATGTAGAGATATGCAAGGATGCTGGAGCAGGAAAAATAATATTGGTACAAAGATCGATGGAACGTTTAAATAAAGCTAAATTTACCGGGGCAGATATATGCATTAGTCCCTTGAAAGAAGATGTTATTCAAAGGGTAAAGGAAGAAACAGGGGGAAGAGGGGCAGATGCAGTAATTGTAGCTTGTTCTTCAGCAGAAGCTCAAAAACAAGCCATAGAGATGGTAGCCAAACGAGGTAATGTTAATTTTTTTGGAGGATTGCCCAGGGATAATCCCCTTGTTAATCTTAACAATAATTTGATCCATTATAAAGAATGTTCTGTAGTGGGAACTCACGGTTGTTCTTCCCGTCACTGCCAGTTAGCCCTGCAACTAATCACCTCTAAAAAGATAAGAGCAAAGGAGTATATAACTCATAGGTTAAGTTTGGTTAATTTTTTAAAAGGTATACATATAGCTGAGGGTAAAAAAGGATTAAAGGTGGCTATTATTCCTTGATTTTGCAAAATTTACTTAGCAACTACAACCAATAAATAGCTGCCTATCCCGAAAGTGGTGAGCATGGCAATTACCTCCCAGCCCATTCCCAGAAAGGATTTACGGGACCTGTATATAAGAGATACAATAACGATACTGGTAAGAATTATAGCTAAAGAAGTGGTAATCAGGTTGGCTACAGATATGTAGGAAAAGAGTTGTCCCTTTAAAAAGAATATATCACAAATGGGCAGGATAACAATATCAAGAAAATTCGCACCAAGAATATTACCGATAGCCATATCCACAGCAAACCTGAAGGCAGTAAGAGATACGGCAAGTTCGGGAAGAGAGGTAGTGAAGGCAAGAAAGATTGTTCCTACTAAAGTTTCACTCCAGAGCATTACTTCCGTTATCTCTTTTCCCAGGCTGGCCAACCATATTCCTGAAAAGGCAATAACTACAAAAGACAGAGAAAATCTCAAAAGAGTGGATTTGAGAGAAATCTTTTCATAGGCAGGATTAGGTTCTTTTTTATATTTTTTCTCAAATTTGAAAATTACCCATAATCCTAAAAAATAGATGATTAAAAGAATTAAACTATCTATCCCCAGATTACCTATTCCTAAATGAATGCTAAACATAGATCTTAAAATAATGGCTAAAGAAATTACTCCCAGAGAAATGAGAACTAATCCTCCATAGAGGACATTATCCTGCTTCGCCTCTAATAGTATGGACCCTTTTCCTCGAGCGATACCTAAAACAGCAATTATCATTAAGTTTAAATATACTGACCCTAAAGCATTACCTGCTGCTAAATCTGGGGATTTAACTATGGTTATGGCGCTAATGCTGGTGATAAGTTCAGGAAAAGAAGTGGCCAGAGACAGGAAAACAAAACCAACCAAACCCTTACTAAGCCCGAGTTTCTCGGCTAAAATATCACCAGATTTAGCTAAGTTGTATCCAGCAAATAGAATGCCTGCTGCACAGATCAAAAATTTTGTCCAAAGTAAAATCAAGGATTTCTCTCCGTTTTGTAATTATTCAGCCGCAGATAAACGCTGATATTTTTTCTTTTATTATCATAAATAAAGGCGAAGGGCAAAAGGCGTAAGGCTAAAGGTTATTAATACCAAATCCATTATAAACCCCATAAAAACTTCCAGGGATGATATCTTTAATCTCTTTACATTTGAACCTATCTGTGTTCATCTGTGTGAATCCGCGGCTAAATTTTTACGCCGTTTTTACTTTACCTGTTAGCTTCTGGAAATTGTCGATTTTTCTTTCTTTTAAATAGCACTTTATTCCTTTCGCTACCTTGATAGGAGTCCTGGGGTCAACAAAGTTAGCTGTCCCTATGGCTATGGCACTTGCCCCGGCTAATATGAATTCCAGAGCATCTTCAGAGCTCATTATTCCTCCCATTCCGAGTAAGGGAATTTTTACCTTTTGGGCTACCTGCCATACCATCCTTACTGCAATTGGCCTTATGGCTGGTCCAGATAGACCACCGGTGATATTACTTAGTTTTGGTTTTTGAGTGAATATATCAATTGTCATGCCCAAGAGGGTATTTATTAAGGATAAGGCTTCAGCTCCAGCATCTTCAGCAGCTTTTGCAGTTTCTGTTATATCGCTCACATTGGGGGTAAGTTTCACAATTAAGGGAAGATGGGTAACCTTTTTCAGAGATTTAGTGAGGGAATACACCTTACTCGGATCTGTACCTAAGTTGTATCCACCCTTTTTCACATTGGGGCAGGATACATTTATCTCTAATGCGTCTATTCCCTCTGCCTTGCTGAGCATCTTTGTTAGTTCAATATAATCACTTTCTTTTTCTCCAGCAATGTTTACAATTATTTTAGTAGTAAATTTGCTCAGAAAGGGAAGTTTTTCTTTTATGAACGCATCCACTCCAGGATTTTCTAGCCCAATACAGTTAAGAAGACCAGCTGGTGTCTCAGCAAGACGGGGAGGAGGATTGCCAGCAGTAGGACGTAAGGTTACTGCTTTGGTTATTAGTCCCCCAAGCTCGTTTAAATTTAAAAATTGAGAATACTCCTCTCCATAACCAAAGGTTCCTGAGGCTACCAGCACAGGATTTTTCAATATAAGTCTACCCAGTTTTGTAGTAAGGTTAATGCTTTCTTTCATTTAAATTCTATGTGTATCTGCGTGAATCTGTGGCTAAATATGGAATTCTAAAATGTCTTCTTCCTCTAAGGTATAATTTTTATCTACCTTCCACGCATCAAATCTGCCTTTTCGCCATATTTTCGTATATTTTAAATTCTTCGCGAAATCTTTATGAATGGATCGGGCAGCATCAATGACCTTGCTTTTCTCCTTTAGCACTATTGGGTCATTTAAATCTGCTGATTTTCCCGGAACCTTCGTGTAAGTCCTGATAATTTTAAGGGCTCTGTAGATTTCTCTTTTCACCTCTTCCTGACAAGATTGATTTATAGCAGAAATGGAAATTATGGAAAACTCACCTTTATACAGATCCTTTAATATTTTAAGGCGCTGCTCAGCTCCCTCTGCGTCTATTTTATTGCCCAATATCAGCGTCTTTTTGCAAATAGCTCCCTCCAGACAGTTATTTTTTAGTATTTTCCCTATGAGGACAATTTTTACTTCTTTTAATTTTTCCACTACCATTTCGACTTGGTCCAGTAGCTCATCACTGCTTAAATCTACCACCAACAAGACAATATCTGTTTCCCTAATAATGGTGGGTACACAGGAGGGGAGGAATTCATTGATTATGGGAGGAGTATCTACTATCTGGATTTTTATGTTTTCCCAGGGCATCATTCCTACAATAGGTTCTTGTGTAGTAAAGGGATAAGAAGCTATTTGGGGAGTGGCATTGGTGAAATTAGCTAAAATTTGAGATTTCCCTGCATTAGGTGGGCCTATTAGGGTAACTTGAGCGGCTCCTTCTTTGGGGATATGATCGGTATGGGTTCTTCGTATGGCTCCTGGTTTTTTTTGAGAGGCCTTGCGGAATTTAGAAATCTTTGCCCTAAGATCAGCCTGCAATTTATCTGTTCCCTTGTGTTTCGGCATAATTGCTAACATCTCTTGCAATACGGCAATTTTTTCCTCATAGCTTTTAGCTAATCTGTATTTTCGCTCGGTCTCGTAGTATTGAGGAGGAAGATTTGCCGGCAATTATACCTCCCCGAGTAAATCTTTCCAG
This sequence comes from Candidatus Aerophobota bacterium, assembly GCA_030615365.1. Next base: position 9,231 of record JAUWZM010000007.1, read on the forward strand.
TTAATCTCATCTACATTAAATACAGGGCCATCCTGGCATACTCTCAGATAACCCGATGTTCCTTTTATTACACATCCCCGACAGGCTCCTATTCCACAGCCCATTTTTTCCTCCATTGAGATTTGACAGGGAAATAGATACTTATAGGAAAGCCAGGATACCTTTTTGAGCATGGGAACAGGACCGCAGGCATATACGCTGAGAGATTTTAGGGAAAAATCACCGATAAAGTGCTCAAAAAGATCACTAATTTTTCCCTTGTAGCCACAGGTTCCATCGTCAGTAGCTATCTTTACATTCATTTCCAACTCGCTAAAGTCTTTCTGGCAAATAATTTTATCTTTTGTCTTAAATCCTAAAAATGCGAAAGGGGTATTGCACCTTGAAAAGGTACACATTTTACTTAAGCTCTGGGCTAAAAAAACAAGGGGAGCAACTCCTATTCCTCCAGCTATTAAGACATGTTGTGCTGTAGTATGATTTATCAAGAATTCTTTTCCAAGAGGACCTATTAAATCTAAGCTATCCCCTTCCCTTTTTTGGGATAAAATCCTGGTCCCCAATCCAACTATTTGATAAAGTATCTCTATATATTCCCCTGTCACACGATGGATACTAAAAGGCCTTCTTAACAAAGGGTAATGAGTATCCTCTACTCTGAGATAAATAAACTGTCCTGGCTTAGCTTCCCGAGAAATCTGAGGAGTGTGTAGTTTTAGTTTATAATACTCAAAGGTTAGTTTTTGATTGGACAAAATTTCTACTTGTGCCTGATATATAGAAATTTTTTTTAAGGAAAAGTTCAAAATTCTCTCCTTGATTGGAGTAATCTTTTTTATTATAGAGTGAGAGAGGGGTGATGTCAACTAAAATTGGTGGGATGTATCAGAGGGAGCTGATACTGGCTCTCCCAGGAAGGAGAGAGAAGGTTCTCTCTCCTTCCTGGGAGAGCGTACACCCCAGATCAGGGTGAGATTGATAGGAAAATTTGCTAAGCTTATTTGATAGATCGGGCAATCTTTACCAGTTCTTCCAGGGAAATCTCTCCTATTAGCACGAAGGTTTTCTTTTTTCTGTTCCATGCTAAAGTCTTACAATGCGGACCTTCTCTGAATCTTATCTGCACATCATCAAATCTCATCCACTCATGATGCTTCATTGTTATATTTATAGTGGGCCTTTGAAAGAAGACTATCACTTCCAGCCCATTGGCATAGGTCAGTTTCACGGATTTTTTCTTTACGATTACCTCACCTTCCTGGAAGATATATCCAGGAGGCAGATAACCCGGGAAAAAGACAGGAAAATTAGCCTGAGCTTTAATTTCCTGTAAAGTGTAGCAGGAAGATGAAGGAGGTTTTTCTATAGTTGGGGGGACCTTAAATAGTTTACCATAGAGCTTTTCTTTAGGAAAATGTCGGTTAAAATCTATCTTGATATAATGCGAAGATGAGATTAGTTTTCCTTCCGGGTTGTATTTTTCTCTTCTTAACATAAGATGAGTTTTTTTATCTATCCATAGTTTTAGAAATGGATTAGCCGAATCTTTTGGATAAAGAGAAAGCACATACACTTCCCTTCCCAGAATTTTTTCCTCAAATACTTTAGAGATAGTAAAGTTGGTGAGCATTATTTTCAGGGCTTTCTTTTTTATCTCTCTTATCTGAGGGCGATTGAGGGAGGGAAAAGCTCTTATTTTTTTATTAATTCCTGGTAGGTATTCTATTCTTTTTTCGCCATCATCAATTATGATCCTACCCTTTATCTGAGGAGGTTCCAGATATTCCACATATATGAAGTTTGGCTTTTGGTAGATCACTTTAGATACAAAACCATATATTCGATCAGAGGTATAAATCTGTGTTTTTTCTGTTCCTTCAAAATTTACCCGAAATTGAGCATTGAAGGATAATCTTAAGATATCCTCGCTCTTCTTCTTCTCTGCCAACGATGAAGAGCTGATTAAGGCCATGCCCAAAAAGAGGAGAAACAAAACTCTCCTAAATTTATTTAAACTCATCCTCTTACTCCTCTTCGTTTATCGATATTAATGATGCAGCTGGTTCTCCTACAAAGGTGAGAGTCTCGCGGGACAGTAGATATTCCTTCTCAAATCGGTCAATATTTAGTGAAGTGGAAAATAAGCGGGGATAAAACACTGACAAGAACAAGAGCAGTGCTAATCCCGCCATAATAGCAGCTTTCCCCTCTCGAGGCAGAGTCATCCATATCCTTTCGAAGACCCAGGTTCTTCCATGTTTAGTAGTTTCTACTTCAGGAAGCCTTGTTCTAAGATGGTCATAGAAGTGAGGCTCAGGATTGACAAGAATCACAAGTTTACTTAATTTGTGGATTTTCTTGAGTTGCCCCCACTCTTTGTTGCACTCCCGACATCTTTTAAGATGCCGCTTAATCCGCCATCTGGCGAAAAAATTCAGTTCTCCATCGATATAAGCGGAGAGGTTTTTGGTACACCAATCACAATTCATAATTATTCTCCTAAATAAGGTGCAAGTTTGTTTTTTAGCCCTTCTCGAGCTCTAAACAAACGAGATTTTATAGTCCCCTCAGAACATTGAAAAATCTTCGATAACTCCTTATAGGATAGATCCTCCACTTCCCGAAGGATAAAAACTTCTTTTAGCCCATCTGATAATGAATCAATAGCTAATTTTATCTTCACTCCCAGCTCTTTATTTTCCAAAATCTCTATAGGTGATTTAACAGTATCTTGTGGGAGTTGCGTGGAAAGAGGATTTTCTTTCTCGCCCACCGGATAAGACAAAAGGATAGTTTTAGGTTTTCTTCTACGAACGTTCTGGGCGTTGAGACAAGTATTTATTGTTATGCGGTAAAGCCAGGTAAAGAATTTAGATTTTCCCTTAAAGTGAGTAAGGCCTCTATAGACTTTAATGAAGACTTCCTGAGAAAGATCATCGGCATCACTTTTGTCCCTTACCATTGCTAAAACTATACTGTAGACTTTAGTTTGATATCTTTCCACCAATCTTCTAAAACTGTTTTTATCCCCGCCCTTGAATCTGGAAATGAGAACCTCATCGGAAATGTTCATTTTTACCCGTCCAGGTTGGTTATTCTTTTCTGTTTATGTATAAATAAACAAACCAAGAAAGCCTATGCACAGTGTAGCAGTTTTCCCATGATTTACAAGGGAAAGGCATCTCCAGTTTCAAGAAAAGTTTTGGGGCTGCCCTTCCTTCGGTGTTTTCCAACGTTGCGGCTAAGTTCTACTTTTATCTGTAAGCTGTGGCTTGATAGATTTGTTCGCTTTGGGACTTCATGTATCATGAAGTCCTGAGGAGAACTTGGACGTTAGAACTCATAGACCCGCCTAATCGCCGCTGCCTTATGGAAAACACACTCGACGGGCAGCAAATTAAGAGGATTTTTCTTGAAACTGGAGAAAGATATGACCTTTCCCTTGCATTTACCCATTAGATATCTAAAGGTTTATCGGTTAAGACCAGGGACAGAGAAAACCCTTATCCTTCATCTAAATTTTACTTTAAGAAGGAAGAGCTTCTTTAATTGCTCTGGCGTTAAAATATCCTTTACCCGCAGAATAAAATCAACTGTATTTTTACTTATCTGTGCCCTGATCTCGGAGATTTCATCTATTAGAGAGTACATCTTAGCTTGATTCGGCATTCTTTTTAGCCACAGCCTTTGAAATTCAATCCTCCTTTTTGCCAGCTCGGCGCGCAGGTCCACAGTTTGTTCCCGGAAAAAAAGACTTAGCCGAGTCAGCTTCATTCTTTGCTCTGGGGTAAGGTTTAAGTTAAATCTTTTCTCACGCTGGTTATGAGTCCATTGTTTCCTTGTCTGTGGGATTTTCGAACCATAAGGATCTGACCCAGCCCAGGAAACACTTCCTATAGATAGCATGAACCCTACCAGCAAAAGAACAATTCCTCCTCTCGTTTTCCATTTTTTTCTCACTATTTTCTCCTCCTTATTTTTTATATATCAAAAATCATTCACTTTCTCTGATGATTGGTGGCTACAAAACTCAGAGTCTGTGTAAATTAGGTGCAATCTTTAAGGCTGCGCTACCGACTGTAAAGAGAAACCTTCTAAGCAAACTAAGCGCAGCCTAAAGGGTACAGCTATAATTTAGACTTTGTCTATTTAGACTAAAAAATATAAAAAAAGTTCACTCAACCCCCTCTTTCTGGAGCTGTGGGGATTTATATTCGAACTCGCTACCAAAAGACATTTTTCCACGCTTCTACACATTCACACATTTTGCCTGTTCAGTCCATCTCGTTTGTCGGGCTTGTTTCATTTTTACATATTACCTCCCCTCCGCCTTTAACCTCTTACTTTTAGTCGCTTCCAGCATCCACCCCATTTGCTTGACATATTTCTCATTTTAAATAATAATTAAGCAACTATTCAAAGGAGAAGTAGTAAGTCTTAGGATCAAGGATGTGAAAGTATCAAAACTCAAAGTAGAGGATGTAGGGAAAATATCTCTCTTTTTTGGAAAAAGAGATGAGAATTTGAGATTAATCGAAAAAGAGTTAGGGGTGGCGATTTTCTTAAGGGATAACTTTCTCAAAATTAAAGGAGAGGCTGAAAAGGTAGATAGGGCTGAAAAATTGGTAAGGGATATTTTTTCTCAAATTAGCCGAGGTTATACTCCTGGAACAGCAGAGATAGAATTATCTTTGCATCAAATAGAGGAAGGAAAAAATTTAAAGGAGGAGTTGAAAAATTTAGTTGTTTTTACCTCTTCCAGGGGTAAAAAGATTAGGACGAGAACTGAAGGACAAAAAAGGTATGTAAAGGCAATTAAAAACAATGATGTTATTTTTGTTATTGGTCCTGCTGGAACCGGCAAAACTTATTTAGCAGTAGCTACGGCAATGACGGCTCTGTATGAAGAAGAGGTAGTTCGAATCGTTTTAACTCGTCCTACAGTGGAGGTAGGAGAAAAATTAGGTTATCTACCCGGAGGATTGGAAGAAAAAGCAGCGCCTTATCTTCGTCCCCTCTATGATGCTCTATATGAGTTAATTTTAGCTGATAAATTTCATTCCTTTCTGGAAAGAGATATAATTGAAATTGCACCCCTGGCTTATATGAGAGGGCGCACTTTAAACGATGCGTTCATTATTCTGGATGAAGCTCAAAACACCACGTATGAACAGATGAAGATGTTTCTCACTCGCTTGGGTTTTGGTTCCAAGGTAGTAGTCACGGGAGATATTACTCAAATCGATCTTCCTCCTCACAAAGCTTCAGGGTTGGTAGAAGTGCAATCTCTCTTTAAGGATATAAAAGGAATTGAAACTGTTTATTTAACTCAAAGAGATGTGGTAAGACACAGTTTGGTTCAGAAAATAGTAAAAACTTACGAGGGTCATGAAAAAAGGACTAAATATGCCCAGAAGAGTAAATAGGGAAAAATCTGAACCAACAGATCATAAGATAAAAAAGATCTTTGCTAAATCTCATCTTTCTCAGTGGCTTTGGGGAATAGGGATAGTAGGAGGGCTTTCTCTTATTTTTCTTTCCCCTTTTCTTGCTTCTCTCGCTGTGAAACTGGGAACGGTAATTCTTATCATTTTAACAGTATCAATTTGTTTAATTTGTCTTTTTCGTTTCTGTCCCAAATTTCTAACGGTCAATTTTTTATCTTTGTTTCTGGTTTTAGTTTTATCTATGAGTTTATTGGGGAAAATTATTTTACTTTTACCTCAAATTCCTAATTATTTTGTTCCTATTGCTTTTTTATCAATTTTGTTGTCTCTTTTTTTTACTCCTACTTTGGCAATTCTTGCTACAGTCCTCTTAGGTCTCCTCTTTGCAGTCAATGCGGAAAATTTGGCGATTTTACCTGCGTTAGTTTTTGGCGGAGTAGTAGGAATTTATGGTGCTTCCTTTATTCACCAGAGAACCGATATTACGAAAGTGGGAATTTGGGTGGGGGTTACTAATTTAATTAGCATTGTGGGTATGGGTTTGGTGGATAAATTCTCGTCTTCTCAAATTCTTATTCAGGGGCTATGGGGGCTGGGAAGTGGAATTTTTTCCAGTATCTTGGTAACAATAACTCTTCCTTATTTGGAAGCATATTTTGGGATTACTACTGATATTAAGTTGCTTGAGCTCATGGATCTCAATCATCCTCTTTTGAAAAGATTATCCATAGAAGCCCCGGGCACGTATCATCATAGCGTAATGGTCGCTACTTTAGCTATAGCTGGAGCAGAAAGCGTTGGAGCAAATACTCTTTTAGCCAGAGTGGGAGCTTACTATCACGATGTTGGTAAGGTTATTCGACCTCATTTTTTCTTTGAAAATAGTGGGTTAGAAAATATTGTTGATAGATCTCATCAAGAGGTTAATCCTAATTTGAGTTCTACGATAATTATCTCTCATGTGAAAGACGGAATTGAACTGGCTAAAATTCATAGACTTCCGAAGGTAGCTATTGATATTATTACTGAACATCATGGGAAAGGACTGATAGCTTATTTTTATCGAAAGGCTTTACAGAAAAAAGAGCCCAGGGAACAAGTTGAGGAGGAAAGTTTTCGCTATCCAGGCCCTAAACCTCAAAGTAAGGAATCAGCTATTGTAATGTTGGCCGATTCTGTAGAAGCTGATTCTCGTTTTACTCCCAGAGGGGCTCATAAAGACTTATCTTTAACCAGAAATGAAATATCCTCTCGGGTAGAAAAAGTACTCAATAATAAATCGAAGGATGGTCAATTAAATGAATGCAATTTAACCCTGGGAGAGTTGACGAAGATAAAAGAGGCTTTTATCCGTACCCTTACAGGTTCAATCCATACACGGGGTAGGTATTCTGAGGAGACGATGAATGCGTGAATGGGTGGATGTGTTAATGCGGTAATGCGTAAATGCGATAATGCGTAAAAAGAGTTAATGGGTAGATGAATAGAAAAAGCAGAGAGCAAAAGGCAATTGAGTAATTAGTAATATGTGATATGTAATGAGTAAAACGTGAGGGATGAGAGGTAAAAGGTGAATGAGTAGATTTAATGAGTGAGTGGGTAAATGTAGAGCAGGTCTTTAGACCTGCCAAGTTAAGAGGATAAATGAGCAAAACACATTCACGCTTCTACGCATCAACGAGATATGATTGAGATAAATAATTTATGGGGGAAAGATATCCCCGAGGAAGTCTTGAAAAGGGCAGCATCCCTAACTTTACAAACAGAACTTGGGGAGCAGGAAAAGGAGATTAGCATAACCCTGGTTTCTCAAGATAAAATAAGACAGTTAAATAATAAGTTTCGTAAGGTATCCTCTTTCACCGATATTTTAGCCTTTCCAATGGAGGACAGTTTTATCTCTACCAAAGGTATTCTGGGGGACGTGGTTATTTCTCCTCAAGTAGCTCTAAGGCAGGCGAAAGGACATAGTTTTGAAGACGAGCTTGCTCTTTTAGTAATTCATGGGGTTCTTCATCTTTTAGGATATCAAGATGAGGGAGAAGATATGAGAGAGGTTATGAAAGATAAGGAGAGAAAGATCTTAAGAAAAATGGGCATAAGTGAGAAAATAATTTAGAAGAAGGGGAAAAATGAAGATAAAAATCTTAGCGTTGTCTTTAATTTTTTTGTTTCTGGGAGGCTTCATCCGGGTAGCTAAGGCTGAATTAGTTGTTAATATAGCGTACGTGGATGTACAAAAGATTTTTAACGAGTACAATAAGACAAAAGATTTTCAAGCTATATGGGATTCGCAAAAAGAGGAGGCAAACAAAGAAATAGAGGCAAAGAGAAAGGAAATAGAAAAATTAAGTGAAGAACTCAAGGCTCAGGAACTCTTGCTTACTGAAGAGGCAAGGAAGAAAAGAGAGGAGGAAATTATTGCAAAAACTCAGGAACTTAACGAGTTTATAAAATTTATTTCCGAGGATATAAATAGGACAAATGACAAGTATTCTGAAGAGATTTTTAAAGATATTAGACTCAAGGTAAAAGAAATTGCTGAAAAAGAAGGTTACAGATTTGTCTTTTATAAGGATGCTCTCATTTACGCTACTCCCGAGTTAGAGTTTGATTTAACTGAAAGGGTAATTTCAGAATTAAACCAGGAGTATGAGGGGTGAAAATGAAAAAAAGCTTAAAAGAACTATCCAATGTGGTAGAGGGGGAAATGAGAGGGCAAAATGTTCTCATTGAAGGGATAGCTAAGGTGGAGGAAGCTAAGGCGGGAGAGATCACCCTTGCTGTTTCTGGAAAGTTCTTAAAAAAAGCGGAGAAGAGCAAGGCCTCAGCAGTAATTGTTTCCCTGAAGGTGGAAAAGTTTAATAAGCCCATAATCAGGGCAAAGAACCCTCGTTTAGCTTTTGCTCAATTACTGGAACTCTTTGCTCCTCAAAAATTTCGATTTGTTGGTATCCATACGACAGCTGTAATTGGTAGAGATGTAAAGATAGGGAAAAGAGTTACTGTTGGTCCTTATTCTGTAGTAGAGGATGGGGTGGCGTTAGGGGACGATGTGTATCTTTCTCCCTTTGTCTATTTGGGCCAGGGAGTGAGCATAGAGAAGAGAAGTTTTTTTCATCCCCGGGTCACTATCCTTTGTGAAACCTCTATAGGGGAGGGGGTAATTATTCACTCTGGAGCAGTAATTGGATCAGATGGATTTGGCTTTGTAAAAAAAGAAGATGGTTCTTATCACAAGATACCTCAGATAGGAAGGGTAATAATTGAGGATGAAGTGGAAATCGGAGCTAATGTAGCTATTGATAGAGCTACAGTTGGAGAAACAAGGATAGGCAAAGGAACTAAAATCGATAATTTAGTTCACATTGCTCACAATGTAAAAGTGGGAGAAAATGTAGTTATGGTAGCTTTAGTAGGAATCTCGGGTAGCTCAAGCATTGGAGATAGAGCTGTTTTAGCTGGCCAATCTGGAGTAACCGAGCATGTAAATATTGGACCGGGCGTTATGGTGGCAGCTAAGGCTGGGGTAACCAAGGATATTCCAGCTAATCTTTTTGTTTCCGGATTTCCAGCCAGGAACCATGCGAAGCAAAAGAGAATAAAAGCTATTACTTATCACTTGCCTGAAATTTTAAAACGTCTTGAGAAATTAGAAAAGTCAAATTATTCACCGCAGAGATAAATTAGGAGAAATAATAGGTAAATGTGTTAATGCGTGAAAGCGTGCATGCGTAGAAGAGGCGAAAGACTAAAGGCAAAAACTTCTTTACTCATTACCAATCACAATTACTATACTATATAGAGTAGTTAACGGTTTCCCTAATTCTCCGCGAACTCCGCGTGCTCTGCGGTAAAAATATAAATTAACCAAAGATCTAAGGAATGAACAATGCAAATGCAAAAAAGTGTTAAAAATAAAGTTTCCTACAAAGGTGTAGGTTTACATACAGGAAAAAAAGTAACAGTAACCCTAAATCCAGCTCCGGTTAATCATGGAATAGTTTTTGTCAGAACAGATCTACCTTCTTGTCCCCATATTAAGGTGAAAGCAGCTAAAGTAGTGAGCAATGAAAGGGGAACCAGTATTGGAGAAGAAGGAGTAAGAATTACTACGGTGGAACATATTTTAGCGGCTTTATCGGGCTTAGGTATAGGTAATGTAATTATAAAAATGAATGGCGAAGAATTTCCTGCTGGAGACGGAAGCGCTCTTCCCTGGGTAAAGTTAATTCAGAAAGCCGGGATAGCTCTCCAAGATGCCTCTTATCAATCTTTTGAAGTGAAAAAGCCTTTCTGGATAGAGGAGGATGGCAAAAGATTAATAATTTTACCGAGTGAGGAATTTAAGATTACCTATACTGTTGATTTTCCTGAAAGTCCACTTAAATCTCAATTTGCAGAATTTGTAATTAATGAGGAGAACTTTATTAAAGAGATTGCTCCTTCTCGAACTTTTGGTTTCATGAAGGAAGTGGAGAAATTAAAGACAGAGGGATTAGTTCAAGGCGGCAGCCTGAAGAATGCAGTGGTAATAGATGATAAAGGAGTTGTGAATGAGGAGGGTTTAAGATTTTACAATGAGCCTGTACGCCATAAGATACTGGATTTAATTGGTGATCTTTATCTTTTAGGAAGACCAATCAAAGCTCATGTTATAGCTGTAAAGGCCGGTCATCTATTCCATGTTAAATTAACCCAAAATTTAGAGAAGCTAATAGAAGAGGAAGAAAATAGAGGTGTTTGTTTGGATATAAAAGCTATCGAAAAGATTCTTCCTCATCGCTATCCCTTTCTCCTGGTAGATAAGATCTTAAGTCTGGGTAAGAGGGAAATAGTGGGTATAAAAAATATCACTATCAATGAACCCTTCTTTAATGGACATTTTCCAGGACATCCGATAGTTCCGGCTGTCTTAATTATTGAAGCTATGGCTCAGATAGCTGGGGTGTATCTTTTAAATGAAAGTGAAAATCAAGGTAAATTAGCTTACTTTGCTGGGATAGACAGGGCAAGGTTTAGACACCCGGTAGTTCCTGGGGATCAGCTAATTACCAGGGTGAAAATCTTAATTCTTAAAAAGAAAACAGGTAAAGTAGAAGCGGTAAGCACTGTGAATGGGAAAGTAGTTGCTCAGGCTAATTTTTTATTTAGCTTGGTGGAAGGGTAGAATTTTTTAATGATAAATATTTCTCAAGATAAACTTCCCCACCATATAGCTATTATTATGGATGGCAATGGTAGATGGGCAAAAGCTAAAGGTCTACCGAGAATAGAGGGCCATAGGGTAGGAATGGGAAAAATAGGGAAAATGACGGATATCTGTTCTGAGTTAGGGATAAAAATCCTTACTCTCTATGCTTTTTCTCAGCAAAATTGGAATAGACCTCGCCGAGAAGTAAATTTTTTAATGTCAAGGTTTGAGAATTATTTAAATAGGGAAGAGAAAAATTTAAAAAAGAAAAAGATCCAGCTTCGAATTATCGGGAGAAAGGATAATCTTTCCCCCTCTTTAAAGAAAAAGATTAAGAGGGTGACCCTTAGTACCCAAAACAATCAAGATTTCATCCTTAACTTAGCTATAAGCTACGGGGGGCAGGAAGAAATTGTGGATGCAGCGAAGGCTTTATCACTTGCTGTGAAAAGAGAAATTATCTCTATTGCGGATATAAATAAAGAACTTTTTAAAAGATACCTATACACTCCAGATCTTCCCTATCCAGATCTTCTTATCCGCACCGGGGGAGATTTTCGGGTAAGCAATTTCCTTCTTTGGCAAATTGCCTATACTGAGATTTGGATAACTCCTGTATACTGGCCTGACTTTAATGAGGAACGCTTTCTTGAAGCTCTTGAAGATTATGCGAATAGGGAAAGAAGGTTTGGAAAAATAAAGAGAAAATGATTTGCTGTTAAAAAGAGTACTTATTTCTGTTATTTTTATTCCCATATTTATACTCTTTATTTTGAGGGGTGGAGTACTATTTTTAGTCTTAATTTGTGCTATAATCGCGGCAGGATTAATTGAGTTTTATCAGGTAATTCATCCTAATTCTAAACTAAAGAGTTTGTTCTTTTATGTATGCTCAGGCCTTCTTCTTCCTGTCTTAGTTTATTTTAAAGGAGAGGGGGCTATCCCTTTAGTTTTAACAGCAACCATTTTTATAATTTTTTTCTGGCAGTTTTTTAAGCTAAAAGTTAATCGGGCTCTCCTTGATACTTCTCTTCCCTTAGAGGGACTTCTCTATATAAGTTTCCTTTTTTCTTATATTATAATCTTAAGAGGAATTCCTCATCTGGGAGATAAGTTAGTCATAACTATTTTGTTTGCTACCTGGATGGGGGATGCGGGAGCTTACTTTGTGGGAATTTTTTGGGGGAAACACAAACTCCTACCTATCTATAGTCCACATAAGTCAAAGGAGGGTTTTGGAGGTGCTGTTTTATTAAGTTTAGTAGCTATGCTGATTACAAGGCTGTGGCTTTCTCTACCTCTTTCTCACGCTGTTATTTTAGGGTTTCTTATAGGAGGAGCAGGACAAATGGGAGACTTTTTTGAGTCTATGTTGAAGAGAGGATTGAGAATAAAGGACTTCGGGCATATTTTGCCTGGACACGGCGGGATTCTAGATAGATTTGATAGTTTACTTTTCACTGTTCCTCTGTTTTACTATTATATTAAATATTTAGTACTATAGGCAAAAGGCTCCAATAATGATACTTACCCTTGTTTTTGTTATTGTAATTTTTTTACTGTTAATTTTTCCCCATGAACTGGGACATTTTTTGTCCGCCAGGGCTTCAAAAATGAAAGTGGATAAATTTTCCGTTGGTTTTGGCCCTAAGCTATGGGGGAAAAAGATAAAACACACTGAATATGTAATTTCTGCTATCCCTATCGGAGGCTATGTAAAAATAGCAGGCATGGAACCAGGAGAAGAGAACGTAGAGGAAGGATTCCAATCTAAACCTCTATGGAAAAGGATTGCGGTGATTTTATCAGGTTCAGCAATGAATTACTTGACCAGTGCTGTGTTATTTGCAATCATTTTTATGATTGGGGTTGAAACGTATGATTTAGAGACTGCAGTAATAAGGGAAATTAATCCTAATTCTCCCGCTGCTTCGGTTAATCTTAAATCAGGAGATCAAATTATTGAGATAAATGGTAAAAAAGTGACCAATTGGGAACAAATAGAGACCTCCGTTAACGAAGATACGCGAGAAACTTTTACCTTGAAGGTTCGAAGGGGGGGGAAGAACATAACTGTTTCTGTGAAACCTGAATTCAATCCTGAATTGCAACGAAGGTTAATTGGCATTTCGATTTCTCCCTCTACCGTTCTTACCCGATATGATCCTTTGACTTCCCTTTTTAAAGGCATTAAAGAAATAGGTCGGTTAACTTGGCTCATAATAAAGTCACTTGGTTATATGATTGTGGGAAAGGTATCCGCTGAGGTTACCGGTCCTTTAGGAATTATCGGGTATGTCTCTCAAACAGTGAAAATGGGAATGATTCCCTTTCTTTCCTTAGCTGCTTTTTTGGGGGTAAATTTAGGATTGCTTAACCTTTTTCCTATCCCGGCTCTTGATGGTGGGAGGCTTGTGTTTTTATTGATAGAGGGGATTAGAGGAAAGCCTATACAGATGGAAAAGGAGGCATTGGTTCACTATATAGGTTTTATTATTTTAATTATATTAATGTTTTTGGTTACCTATCAAGATATTTTAAAGATGGCAAGATAAATGAAAGTTCTATTATCGGGCAATGAGGCGTTAGCTGAGGGAGCTGTAAGGGGAGGATGCCGTTACTATTTTGGTTATCCAATTACTCCCCAATCAGAAATCCCTGCGTATATGTCTAAGAGACTTAGAGAAGTAGGGGGAATTTTTCTTCAAGCAGAAAGTGAATTAGCTGCTATAAATATGGTGTATGGAGCCTCAGCAGCAGGGGCTCGGGCAATGACCTCTTCCTCCAGTCCTGGGATGAGTTTAATGCAGGAGGGAATTTCCTATTTAGCTGGAGCTGAACTTCCTGCATTAATTGTGAATGTAATGAGGGGGGGACCAGGATTGGGGAATATAGCTCCTTCTCAATCTGATTACTACCAGGCTACTAAAGGAGGGGGGCATGGTGACTATCATAGTATTGTGTTAGCTCCTAATTCTGTTCAAGAAATGGCTGATTTTGCAGGAATTGCCTTTGATTTAGCTGATAAATATCGCAATCCAGTTCTTATTCTTGCTGATGCTATTTTAGCACAAATGATGGAGGGCGTAAATCTACGAGAAGAATTTTCACCTGTGGATAAGAAGAAAAAATGGGCGTTAACGGGTGCGAAGGGTAGATCGCCTAATATTATAAGGTCGCTTTTTTTAAAAGAGGGATACCTGGAGCGCTGCAATGATAAACTGCAGAAAAAATTTAGGGAAATTAAAGAAAAAGAGATAAGGTATCAACTGATAACCCCTGACGATCCTAAAATACTTCTGGTAGCTTACGGAAGTATGGCTCGAGTTTGTGAGTCTGCAGTTAATATGCTTAAAAAGGAAGGAATAAAAGCTGCTCTTTTTCGGCCTATTACTCTGTGGCCTTTTCCTTATCAGTATCTTAAGAGAATTTGTTCTCGTGTGCACTGCATCTTTGTGGTAGAAATGAGTGCAGGCCAGATGGTGGAGGATGTGAAGTTAGCTGTAGAGGGTACCTGCCCAGTTTATTTTTATGGAAGGATGGGGGGAGGGGTACCTACTCCTCAGCAGATAAAGATGCAAATATTAAGGAGACAATAAATTGCAGATTGAAGGAAAAGTAATAAAATATCGAGATAATGTAAATACCGATGAAATTATTCCGGCGCGTTATCTTAATACTACTGATCCAGAAGAATTAGCCAAGCATTGCATGGAAGGGATAGATAAAGATTTTTTATTCAGGATCAGGGAAGCTAAGATCATTGTGGCAGGAGAAAATTTTGGTTGTGGTTCTTCCAGAGAACATGCTCCTCTATCTTTAAAGGCAGTGGGGGTGAGCTGTATAATAGCTTCCTCTTTTGCCAGAATATTTTTCCGCAATGCGATAAATATAGGACTTCCCATTTTAGAGGCAAGAGGAGTTTTTCAGGAAATTGAGGAGAAAGATACACTGAGAGTTGATACCACGAAAGGAAAAATTGAAAATCTTACCCAGGGGAAGGTTTATTTTGCTATTCATTATCCTAAGTTTTTACAGGATTTAATAGAAAAGGGTGGAATAGAAAAATGGGTTATGGGAAGGATTGAAAATGAGTAAGTATCTTATTGCAATCCTGCCAGGAGATGGCATTGGCCCGGAGGTGATGAGAGAAGGAGTGAAAACTCTAAAGCTCATTGGAAAAAGATTCTCTTATAATTTTGAGTTAGAGAGAGCTCTGATCGGTGGAGCAGCTATAGATAAGTCTGGGGAGCCTTTACCTGCCAAAACTTTAGCTTTGTGCAAACTATCCTCGGCAACTCTTTTGGGTGCAGTGGGAGGATACAAGTGGGATACCCTTCCCTCTTCCAAGCGACCAGAGAAGGCACTTTTAGCCTTAAGAGGAGAATTGAGTGTTTTCACTAATTTGCGCCCCATCAAATTGTATAAATCTTTAATTTCTGCTTCTCCTCTAAAGAAAAGTATAATTGGTGAAGGTCTAAATATTCTTATTATAAGAGAGCTTATCGGGGGAATATACTTTGGGCATCCTCGAGGGAAATGTAATCTTCCTGATGGAACGGTAAAGGCCGTAAATACGTTATCTTACACGGAAATGGAGATTGAGAGAATTTTTCGAGTAGCTTTTGAATTAGCCCGTGGAAGAGCAAAAAAACTAACTTCTGTAGATAAGGCTGACATATTAGAAACTTCTCAGCTTTGGCGAGATGTTGGGGAAAAAATAAGCAAAGACTATCCTGATGTAAAGCTCAATCATCTATACATTGATAACTGTGCAATGCAGTTGATAAAAGACCCTTATCAATTTGATGTGATAGTTACTGGAAATCTTTTTGGAGATATTCTATCCGATGAGGCAGCTATGCTTACCGGGTCTATAGGAATGTTATCTTCAGCCTCCTTGGGGAAGGATAAAAAAGCTCTGTATGAACCTGTTCATGGTTCTGCGCCTGATATAGCTGGAAAAGATGAGGCTAATCCTTTAGGTATGATTATGTCGGTAGCTTTAATGTTAAGACACAGTTTCAATCTATGCAAAGAAGCGAAGACAATAGAAAAAGCAATAGAGGAAGTTTTGGATGAGGGGTACAGGACCAGGGATATTAAAATAAGGAATAAAAGGCTTGTGGGAACAAAAAAAATGGGAGATTTGGTAAGAAAACAGATAAATTTAATCTGCGATAAACCCCGTTAGATGCTTGCTATCTAACGGGGTAAAATTGAGGCAAGGAGTGTGTAATTATGAAGGTTACGGTTTATGATGCTACGTTACGAGAGGGAGCACAGGCTGCTGGTGTTTCCTTTTCTCTACTGGACAAAATTGAAATTGCGAAAGAACTGGATGAATTAGGAATAGATTATATTGAGGGAGGTTGGCCAGGCTCTAATCCCAAAGACATGGAGTTCTTTAAAAGAGTGAAAAGTTTTTCTTTCAATAAATCCAAGATCGCTGCTTTTGGAAGCACTCGGAGAAAAGATATCAAAGCAGAAAATGATCCCAATCTAAAGTCCCTTTTAGAATCCGAAACTCCAGTGGTTACTCTTTTTGGGAAAAGCTGGATTTTTCATGTTAAAAAAGCTTTGAGGACAGATGAGGATAATAATCTTTGCATGATAGAGGATTCAATTAAATTTTTTAAAGCCAGAGATAGAGAGGTAATCTTTGATGCTGAACATTTCTTTGATGGATATAAGGATAATCCCCTTTATGCGTTAAAAACCTTAAAAGTTGCCCGGGAAGCTGGGGCCGATTGTCTGGTGTTATGTGATACGAATGGTGGTTGTATGCCTTATGAGGTAGATCAAATCGTGAGAGTGGTGAGAGAGGAAATGGGAGATTGTTTAGGTATCCATGCTCATAATGATAGTGGAATGGCAATAGCTAATTCTATCTTAGCTGCAAGAATAGGGGTAAAGCAAGTTCAGGGAACTATAAATGGATATGGGGAGAGATGTGGGAATGCAGATCTCTGTGTAGTTGTTCCTAATTTAAAATTAAAACTTGGCATGGATTGTATACCGAGGAAAAGCTTAAGCTCTTTTACACGGCTCTCTCGCTGGGTCAATGAATTAGCTAATCTTACTCCTGATGAGCATCAACCCTATGTAGGAAAATCGGCTTTTGCTCATAAGGGAGGAATTCACGCCAGTGCTATCTCTCGTGATGAAAAAACCTATGAGCATGTTAATCCAGAGTTGATAGGGAACAAGAGAAAAGTTATTATTAGTGAATTGGCCGGGAAGAGTTCAGTTCTTTACAAGCTCAAAGAAAAAGAATTAGGAATTAAGGGACCGACGGATTTAACCAAAAGGTTAATAGATCAGGTAAAGAAGCTGGAGAACGGGGGTTATGAATTTGAGGCAGCCGATGGTTCCTTTGAGCTTTTAGTAAAAAAAAATTTAGGGGAATACAAAAAATTCTTTGATTTGGAAGGCTTTCGGGTAATCGTAGAAAAAAGGAAGGATGGTACCTTAATTTCAGAGGCTACAGTGAAATTAAGGTTAAAGGGAGAAATTGTTCATACCGTAGCAGAAGGAAATGGTCCAGTTAACGCTTTGGATAAGGCTCTTCGTAAAGCTCTTCAATCCACTTACCCTCAGATTTCCAAGATGCACCTTGCCGATTACAAAGTGCGTATTCTTGATACCGGAACAGGTACAGAAGCCAAGACCAGGGTTTTGATAGAATCCTCTGATAAGAAAGATAGATGGGGGACGATAGGCGTTTCTCATAACATCATAGAAGCAAGCTGGAAGGCACTTTTAGATTCCATTGAGTATACGCTGAATAAGGTGTGACTAATTTAATCAAAGATTTACACAGTTGAACGCGAATAGGCTTCAAGCTTCAGGCTCTCCTCAGAATCGTAAGAATGTAGCAGCGCAGATTGCACAGAAAATTTGCCAGATTACATATTTATCAGGCAGAGGGGTATTCCACTCATTCTTTTCTTAATAAAAAATTTGTTACTATTCAGCCACCAGGACACGAAGACACCAAGCAATACCCCGGTCTTAAAATTTTAGTGCATTCTGTGTCTTCAGTGGTTAATTTTTTTAGCAATGGATTCTTCTCTTTCCGATGGAGGTTTAAAATTCATATCACTTCTTTGTGCCTTGGCGACTTAGCGACCTGAACTGTTACAAAACTTTTATTCAAGGAGGAAAAACAATGAGAAAAAAGAAGGTTTTATTGGTTTTTCTGGTTTTGTTTGTGGTATGTTCTTTCGTTCCTTTGGCCTCTGCTCAGCTTGCTATAGAAGATTTCAATACCCTTAGAATTACAGGAGAAGGAGTAGTAGATACAAAAGGCAATCTTTACTTGAAAATGGATTGGAAATTTCCTACCAATGCCCTTTACACAAAAATCAAAAGGAATTATCCTAATCCTTATGTAATATTAAGAGAATTCGCCTCTCAAAGATCTGCCTTAGAGGTAGCCAATGCCACAATAGAATACGATGATGCTCAAAGGCAGCTTCGCCTGCAGGCAGATTTTTTGGGAGCTTCAGTGAACAAGAGAGGACGCTGGGAGCTGGATATGGGTAAGGGGGCAGATTGTATCTGGATGGAGGGGCAAAGAGCAATATTTTTACAGATACTTCCCATAGATTCTGAGATGATCCAGGTCATGGATATGATGATAAACCTACCCGAGGAAGCTTCCAATGTAAGATACAATGAGGAAAAGGGATTGTTTGCCTATTCTCTTCCTAAAAAACCGGCCTCAGGTTACTGCGAGCTTGACTTTTCGATGAAATGCAAACCTCGTCTTATGTCTGCCACTTACAAAGTATACGGAAATCCCGATATATCCGAGGGCGGTTTGTGGGTAGCCAAGGCAATTTTTCATAATACCGGGGAAAGTAACGTCCACAATCTCAAGATAAGCTATAAATTGGGTGAGTATTCTGATTGGTCAATCCCTGAAAGCTATTCTCTAATTGTTCCCGGAGGGTATGTGGTAGATCTTTACTATCCCGTGATTTCATCAAAGATAGCCGATCTTTTGACTCGCACTCCAGTTGACGTCCAGATAAAATACGATTATAAGGATGAGGAAGGAAATGCCTATTCAGACCATACCGGTGAAAGAATAGAAATACTTGGATTAAATCAGATAGAATTTTGCAATCTAACTATGGCCGAGGTAACAGGTACCTGGGCTGAATATTTTTCCAACTCTCCTCTTCTGGCTGCCTGGGTTACTCATCTTGATCCTACGGTAAAGGCTCTTGCCGGAATGGTATCCCGATTAGCAGGAGGAGTTCCTACTGGACTTGATTCGGAATCAGCTATCAAATTCTGTAGAGCGCTTTACGATTTAGAAGTTGCCAACGGGATGGCTTACCAGACTCCTTCCGGTTTCCTGGTGGAGTATATGCTTGGTCAGGATGTAAAGTATCCCCGGGATGTTTTAAGGGATAAATCTGGAACCTGTGTGGATCTTGCTATACTTTATGCCAGTGTATGTGAGGCAGTGGGTCTTGAAACCTTACTGATTCTTATTCCTGGACACTGTTTTCCAGTGATTATACTTCCCGATGGAGGGCTTTTGCCTGTTGAGTGTACAGCAATAAGTGGAGCTGCGGTAGGGGACCCTCACGCACAGGCTTTATCCTTTGATAAGGCTGTAGAATATGGCTATGAGAATCTTCAAAAACTTCAAATAGGATTGTTCTATGAAGTTAATGTGCAAAAGATACAACAACAGGGAGTAGTGAGTCCGGAACTACCAAGATTAGAAGCTGACATTCTGGAAAGGTGGGGATGGCATCTTCCCCAGACTCAAACCCAGGATGAGATTCAAGTACAGCAAACTCCTCAAGGTGACAGAGTAGAGGAAAGGCAATCTACTACAACTGCCACCCAAAGATACTCAAGCGAACAGTATAAATTCTCTTTTGATTATCCTCAAGAGTGGAAAGTTGTGGAAGAGCAAGGGGTGGTAAATGTAAATGAGCCTCGGAACCTTACCTGGATAACGTTGTGGAGAGTAACCGAAAATGTTAATCCTCAAGAATATCTACAAAGTACAGAATCTCAGTTGAAACAGAAATGGCAAAATTACACAGTAACTTCAAGAAAGCAGGTTAAAATCAATGATATAGATACCTTAAGAATTGATGGACACTTTACTCTTTCTCAGGGAGGGGTTGAAATCTTCACCATATTAGTTTTGCACCAGAACAACCTGGCAAAACTTATGGTAGGATCTGGAGTGATAAAGGAACAATACGCTAATCTCTCCCCCATCTTAGAGCAGATATTTAAAAGCATTGCTCTTCTTGATAGAAGAGAGCCTGCAGAGAGCACCCAAGCTACTGGTGATGGTTCAGAGGGAATTAAAATTTTGAGAGACTCAGCCCGAGGAGCAGATCCCCTCCCCTATCCTGAGCGTACCCCATCCAAGGATTGGGTCCATTTTGGTCACCCTACCATTTTTACGTTAAAACTAATCCGTCCTCCTGATTGGAAGGAGGAGGTTATGCAGGACCCTTCAGGTTACTATGGAGGATTGAAAATTATATCTCCGGATGATCAGGCAAATTTATTTGTGTATTACGCAGTAGCTTTTGGCGTAGTGACTATTGATGATGGTATCGGAGAAGGAACTTATCTTCTCACTGATTCCGAGTCCCAGGTGGAGATTTTAGTGAAAGATGATCTGCGTAGAGTAGTTTCAGCTATGTACCCGGGAGCAGAGTGTCTCTTTGTTGCTTTTCGCTTTCAGGAAAAAGTGGGAGTTCTTTTAGGTATTACCTGTCCTCTTGCCCAGGGGGCAGGTGCAGCTACTTCTGTTCAACTAAAGGGATGCATAGGTCCTGCTGACAAATTTGATAACCTGGTGAAAGAGGTTTTTTATAAAGTCTTTGGATGGGTAGGTGCTGGAGGCTATACAACACCTGCACCCCGGGGATGATGAAAATTAACCTTTGAAAATTTATCCCTATCAAATATCATAAAAGAGAGCTCTGAAAAATCCTTTTTCTTTTTGCTGCTCGGCGAGGTGTTTCCATAAGGCAGCGGCGATCAAGGCGGGTCTATGCGCTCAAACTCTTAGCTATCCTGCAATTTGAGACATCGCCCATAAGAGCCACAGCATAAAGATTAAGAGTAGAACTTAGCCACAGGCGCCCGGAAAGCACCGAGCAAAGAACAGCATCAGGCTTTTTTCAGAACTCTCTAAAAAGGAAAAGTGCAGAATATTCTGCAACAGTGCGGTAGGCTATCCTGTTATTAAAAAAAATTTTATCCTTTCATTACAGCCATAGGTTTTAATTTCGCTACTTTTTTAGAAAGTCCAGCTTTATCTACTATATTTACTACCTGGTCAATATCCTTGTAAGCCTCGGGCATCTCCTCAGCTATAGTTCCTCTACCTTTAGCCATTATCAGTATCCCTTTATCTTTTAGTTCCCTTTCTATGGATCTTCCCTGAGCTATTCTTCTTGCTCTGGTTCGAGAGAGAACTCTCCCTGCGCCATGGCAGGTACTTCCCCAGGTTTCCTTCATAGCTATGTCTGTGCCCACCATCACATAAGAGCTTGTTCCCATATCTCCGGGAACAAGCACCGGCTGGCCTACTTCCTGATATGGCTCCGGTATCTGAGGATGATGAGCAGGGAAGGCCCGGGTAGCTCCTTTTCGATGAACAAAGACTGTTTTTGTTTTTCCATTTATTGTGTATTCCTCGAATTTACCTATATTGTGACATACATCGTAAACCAGTTGCATACCCAGCTCTTTAGGAGAAAGATTAAGCACTTTCTCAAAAATCTCTCTTGTCCAATACATTATCATTTGACGGTTAGCCCAGGCATAATTGGCTGCACCAGCCATAGCGGCAAAGTAATTTTTTCCTTCAAAAGATGTAAGGGGGGCACAGGATAGCTGTCTATCGGGAAGAGAGATATTATATTTTTCGACAGCATGGCGCATTTGAGCTAAATAATCATCGCATACCTGATACCCCAGACCCCTGGAACCACTGTGAATGGTTACAGCAATTTGGCCTTGAAATAAACCAAAGCTTCTCGCTATTCTTGCATCATAAATTTCTTCCACCTCATCTATCTCCAAAAAATGATTTCCCGAGCCAAGGGTTCCCAATTGATTATTCCCTCTCTTATAGGCTCGTTGACTAACCTTTTCAGGATCAGCTCCTGACATGGCTCCGTATTCCTCTGTTCTTTCCAGGTCTTCCTCTGAGCCAAATCCCCTTTTTACTACCCATTTCGCTCCTTCCTTTAACACCCTGGCTAACTCGGAGAAGGATAACCTCAAATTAGAAGTTGAGCCCACACCACAAGGAATATGGCTAAACAAAGCCATCAGGATTTTTTGCAAACTATTTCTTATATCAGGATACGTTAAATTGGTGCGAACAAGCCTCACTCCACAGTTAGATACTACAAATCCATTGGCAATAAAATTATGATGAGGATGCTTTACAGTAAAATCATAGACAAAATCAGTAAAGTTCACTTCCTGTTTGCTGACTATCTCATCCCATAACATTCCGGAATATCCTAATCCCTCGGTATATTCTTTTAAGAATTTGCCAAAAGAGGGGGAATTGAAACTGATTCTCGGAGAGGTTTTTCTTCCTTTGTAAATTGAGCGTTCTATAAAACGTAGATTAACATAGGAAGAATTTATCTGCTGATAGATAGTTTTTGCTCCTGCTCCGGTTGTTCTGCTCAATTCTACAGCTTGAATAGCAGCCTCTTCTCTCTTTTTTATGATTAGTCTTTTTAGCTTTAGAAATTGCACAACAGCATTTGCCAAAAACCGCCGTTTTTTATTGTATTCAAAGCCAACCTTACCATAAAGATTAATCATACTTTCTGTTTGACCAGAAAGGATTAATCGAAGTCGATAAGATATTTCTCCTTTCTTGTTTACATATTCAGCCCTCTCGCTAATCTTTTGAGTTCTCACGCCAAATTCAGCCAATAAAGAGGAAATTTCCTCGAGAAATTCTCTTCCATTTTCTACAAATCCCTTTTTTTTATTCATGCACAGAACCGGGCAATAGAAGTTATAATCATGATTCAGCATAGTTTTTGGGGTGGATAGCTCTGCCCCAAAGAAAGCTGCTAAGAAAAGCCTTTTTTGCCAAAGGGAGGTCTTGAAAATCCATAAAGGGAGATGATAATCCTGGTCTGTTTTTTTGCCCAAAGGAACTCCCAAACTAACTAAAAGAATGGCAAAACTGCTTGACATTACCTTGCAGGAAGTTTCCTCATTGGTAAACTCATACTCCTTTATCTTATGGTATCTTCTTCTACAATAAATGCGGGAAGGGTTGTATCCAATAGTTAAAATATCCTCTCTTATTTTCTCAAGGTCCTCAGGTTTACCATAGAAACAGGTAACACCCTTACCTCTCTTTTTTACAAAGTGGATATTCCCATCGCCAAAGACATATCCGGCTATTTTTAATATGTAAGGCAATTGAGGCGAGGTGTACCTTAAGGGGAGGAGTTTTCTCTTTTTGAGGTGAGAGATTATCTGTTCCAATCCGTGACCTCGGGAATCTTTTTCAATTTTTAAAAGATATTTTTTAACATCTTCCTCTTTAAGAATAATTTCATTGCTGGGTTTCTCATAACTCACACCTTCGAAGGGATAAAGGGCGACTTCTTTTCCCACGTCTATTTTTCTCAAAGGTATCATTCCGTCTTTAGTGTAAAAAGGGTGATCCTCAGTGGCTACAATAGTTTTTCCAGTCCTGGTAGTTATCTTGTGAATCTTATTCTTTGATTTCTGTTTAAGAAAGTGGACAATAGGGGTTTTGGTAAGATTTTCTTTGTGGAAGTCAAAACAATTTATTTCCTCTTTGAGCCAGGATTTCACAAAATCTTTAATCTTTAAATTATAACCGAGATAATGCAAAATCACACTATTTCCAGAAAGGCAGTTGATATCGTAACCAATCCCACCAGGGGAGATTATTCCTCCCTCCTCAGGGTCAGTAGCTGCCACCCCTCCTATGCAAAAGCCGTACCCCCAGTGCATATCAGGCATAGCTAAGGAATATTTTATAATTCCGGGAAGATAGGCAACATTTTTAACCTGAAAGGGGGCTCTATCTTTCTTAATTACCTGAAGCATCTTCTCGTCAGTGTAAAGTATGCCTGGTACTCTCATTCCCTCAGATTTAGGTATTTCCCAGCGGTAATCATCAATCTTTTTAAGGTTAAATTCATGGTCCATTTCTTTTTCCTTTACCCTTCACCTCTTCCACGCATTAACGCATTTACCTCTGCGGTGAATAATTATTATATATCAAAGATTACCTGAGCTTCCCAGATATTCTCCTTTTTTTTGACCTTTAACCCATGATAGGTAACTGCCTTTATTTCAGTTTTTAATTGATGGTGGGACAGATTTAACTTTTCTCCCTTTATCTTTGCTTTAAGACCCCACTCGTTTAACTTTTCCACTTTAAATTCTTTAAAAAGATAACCTTCTCCATTGAGCTTATAAAGCAGTTCTC
The DNA here is from genome assembly GCA_030615365.1 of Candidatus Aerophobota bacterium. The sequence continues at coordinate 33,376 of JAUWZM010000007.1, forward strand.
GTAGCCAATTAACGAAAAGTTCGTCTATTTGCTCTCCTTCAATTTCAATTTGTTTTATTTTTTTAAGTCTTACCCCTTTAAGATCTACCAGGATATCAAACATTGCCCAGGCGGATCTCTCAAATAATTCCTTCAAAGATTTGCCTCTAACTCTTATTCCTAAATCTGCCGTATGATTAATAAACTCATATACTGCCATCATCCTAAATAATAGAGTCTTTCCCTCTTAAGTCAATAGAGAAAGGCCAGGTTCGGCTTCCAGAGAGAAAGAGGAGGTTCTTCCTCTTTTAATTTCAAAATAAGCAAGGAGAGCTACCATAGCAGCATTATCTGTGCATAGTGCAGGGGAAGGGAAAAATATTTCTATTCCCCGGGGAGCTCTTTTTTTTATAAATTCTCTAATAAAATCATTGGATGCGACACCGCCTCCTATCACTACATTTTTTACTTTTTTTAAAAAGACAGCTTTAAATAGTTTCTCCGATAGTATCTCGGCTGTCCTTAATTGAAAACTGGCTGCTATGTCAGCAGCAGGGATAGGAGTTTCTTTTTTTTGCAATTCCCTTACATAGTAAAGAATGGCAGTTTTTATCCCACTAAAACTGAAATCAAGATTTTCTTTTTTGAAGTGAGGATGGGGTAGATCAACTATTTGAGGATTTCCCTTTCGAGCTATCTTTTCTATAGCTGGCCCTCCAGGATAACTGAGTTCTAAAATCCGAGCTACTTTATCAAAGGCTTCTCCTACCGCATCATCTCTAGTTGCCCCTAATAATTCATATTTTGTATCTTTAGAAAGGTAAATCAGCTCTGTATGGCCTCCAGAGATAATCAGACCCACTAAAGGAGGGGAGAGGTGAGGATGGGAAATAAAATTGGCATATAGATGAGCCTTCAAATGATTAATTCCTACAAAGGGTAATTTCATAGAATAAGCGATTCCCTTAGCTGCGGTTAGTCCTACCATCAAAGAGCCTAAAAGCCCCGGACCATACGTAGCACCTATTGCATCTACATCCTGAAGCTTAATTTGCGCCTCTTTTAACGCTTCTTTAATCACAGGAATGATGACTTCTATATGTTTTCTGGAGGCTATCTCAGGCACTACCCCCCCAAATTTGGAATGGATAGATTCTTGAGAGGCTACTACATTAGAGAGAATCTCTCTACCCTCCCTTACAACTGCTGCTGCTGTTTCATCGCAGGAAGTTTCTATTCCCATTATAAGCATTTTTTTCTTCATCAAGAATTTCTTAGCTTTCTTAGCTTTTCCTTTGTTTTTTCCCCTAAGCGATCAAATAGGTAGTAGCCAGATTGAGCTGGGGTGGAAAAATATTTCTTTTTTAGATATGTGTGGCAGGTTTTTATCTCTTGAAGAAAGTTTTTGGGCGAAAGCGGAAGAATGTGTCCATCAACTACCGTCATTCCTTGAGAGTAATCAGAGGTAATAACATAGATGTAATCGTAAGATGATTTGCGTTGCGCAACAAACTTCTCAATATACGTGTCGGCAGTTTTCCCCGCCCCAGTGTAAATCACTTTCACTAAGGAACATATCTGTTCCTCCTTATCGGGAAAGGGAGAAGTGTACGCATCAAAAATTACATAACCCTCCACATTTTTTAAGAAACACCAGAAAGCTGTCAGTTCTATCAACTTAGACTGAGCTCCATGTAGATCTTGGAATAGTAATCTTTTTAAAGAAGGGGAGCTATGAAGAACATTATACCCATCAACCAGTACAATTTTTTTCATTATAATTAATAAAATACCCTCCTTAGTTTCTTAAAGAGGGTATGGTTTTTCCTTATCCTGTAGTAATAAGAATATTTCCCCCAGAGGAAAAATATTGAAAAACTGACGTTATTCAGGAGGTTTCCGCAGAAGGTTTGAACTATATATTAAAAGATGGTTTCTTCTGTTTCTCTATCAAATACATGAGATAAATTCATATTAACGACAAATTCAGCTGGATCACCACTTTTAACCGGAGCATGGGGATCTAATCGGGCTATCATGGTATTGTCTCCACTTTTAATGTGGGCTAATTTTTCTGAACCTAAAGGCTCTACTACCCACACATGAGCGTTAAAATTGGTCCCAGGCTCATAATCTTTTTTGCTCATAGTGTCATCTATATCTTCTGGTCTAATTCCCAGGATGACTTCTTTGTCAATATATTTTTTTATTAATTTAGCCTTATCTTGAGGAATTTTCAGATTCATATCTTTGGTATTCGCATACACATTTCCATTTTTTTTAACCAGGGAACAATCTATAAAATTCATTGTAGGGGAACCAATAAAGCCAGCTACATATCTATTGATGGGATGATCGTAAACCTGTTGAGGATTGTCGACCTGCTGAATTAACCCCTCGTTCATCACCACTATTCTATCACCCATAGTCATAGCTTCTAACTGATCGTGAGTAACATAGATAGTGGTAGTTTTTAACCTTTGATGCAAATCTAAAAGCTCTGCTCTCATAGCAATTCTAAGCTTTGCATCCAGATTAGATAGAGGCTCATCAAAGAGAAAGACTTTGGGATCCCTGACAATAGCTCTCCCCAGGGCTACCCTTTGACGTTGTCCACCGGATAGCTCCTTTGGTTTTCTATCTAAAAGCTCTCTAATTCCTAAGAGCTCAGCAGTTCGTTTTACGATTTTATCTATCTCATTCTTGGGAACCTTTCTTAACCTCAGTCCAAAAGACATATTTCGGTAAACGTCCATATGAGGATACAGAGCATAGTTTTGGAACACCATGGCAATATCTCTATTTTTAGGAGGAACATCGTTCACTAATCTGTCGCCAATGTATATCTCTCCGCTGGTTACCTCTTCTAACCCAGCAATAGAACGCAGCGTGGTGGTCTTTCCACATCCAGAAGGTCCTACCAGGATGATGAATTCTCCATCCTTGATATCCAGGGAAAAATTTTTTACCGCTAAAACCTTGCCATAAACTTTAGTCACTTCTTTCAATCTTAATTCGGCCATTTTTTATTTTACCTCCTGAAACTTCTTAACTACTGAATATAGTACAAAATATAGCAAAAATTTTGACTTACTAGGTTAAGATTCCCTTCAGGTAAAGTCTGGAGGGGCAAGCCTCTCGAGACTGGCTTGCCCCGACGCGAATTCAAATATTTTCTCTTTTCTTTAGAAAGCAAGTCCTGTTCTAACACCGTAGGTTGTAACGCTCCCCATACCCACAGCACTGATAATTAAAGTGACACCCGGAGCTAAAGGAGTGGCGAATGCACCGTAGATAGTGGCAGAATTGTATGAGCCATAACTTAACGTGAAAGAGCTCCCACCAGACGCAGTCCAAACCATTTTACCGTAGAATCCAGAATTCACACTGGTAGCACCGTACTCACCAGTTAATTGCAGAGCACCGGCAGTGAATTTGATCTGTCCGGCATAGGCGGTACCAACACCTCCTATAGAGTTAAACCTGGCTCCAAGATTAACAGCACTGGTGGCGGCGAAAGAGATTCCTCCACCAAAATGGTAAGTATTAGCCGCAGTTACTTTAGATGCAATCAGATAGAAATTTGCCCCTGGAATATCCAGTTTCACTCCAGGATTTGGAGGCAGATCAGCATTGGGCATACGAGTACCAATTTGCTGGCCCAGGAAACCATCTGTTGTATCGGTTCCAAGAGTAAATAAAACATTCTTGGTTACCCCCCCTGCGAATGTCGCCGGGCACAGAGTTAGTGTAAAAGCACTCCCTGTATACTTGAGGAAAGAGTCAAGAAACAACCCCGTGATTGCGAGTGCAGCAGTTTGAGTCGAAGGAAGCCACAGGTATGAAGCACCAGCTGACCAGGGTCCGGAAGTCTTTGAACCGGAGGCGATAAAATATGACCCTCCTGTACCTATATCCATGTCTGCACCAGTTGCTCCTTTAACACCAAAATTAACGTTGCCAAAGAACACAACATCTGCCATGGAACTTACCGCAAATACCAAGATAAAACTTACGATCAATAATCCTATCAATCCTTTCTTCATTCTTTACTCTCCTTATATTATCTTGTTTCCCTGTAATTATCTCTACCTTAAAATGTGCTTTTTATTTCCTTGCTACCACCTCCCTTTCTGTATAGTCTGTTAGTATTCAGGAACTACCTCTACTTTTCCTTCCCCAAAAAAACCTCTTGTTTATCATACTCAAAGAGGTTTGTTATGTCAAGTGTACCACCCCTTATCTTTTTTGTCAACCAACCCCTGTCCAGTCCATTGTAAATTAAAAATATTTGTAATAGTTTAGCTTTTCTAAAATTCTTGTTTTCTCTGGTAATTGTAGCTGCCCAATCCAGTAGTGATTTGTAGAATTGTAGTTGCCTGATTCATCAGGCGAATTTATACTGCGCCGATAAATCGGCAAACTACAAGAGATTGTTTTGATTTCCACAGACAAGATGTCTGTGCCACCACATACTTTGTCGCAATGGCAAGCGATAAACCTCACACTTTTTAGGAAAACTCATCTATTATGAATATTTTAACAAATCCTATAAAATCAGTCAAGTTCACTTTACACTATTGTTAGATTTTTGTCAACTAGGGCATCAAATCTGGAATTAATTATATATCAATTATACTATGATACAATGCAAAAAATGTCAAATGGAAATCTCCAGTTTCAGGAAAACTCATCTTTGTTATCGTAGTGCAGGTCTTTTAGACCTGCCAAATCAGGCAGACCTAAAGGTCTGCACTACATCGTTAATACCTTTATTTTTTCCTGAAACTGAAGCGAATCTGTCTCCTTTTCACTTATCTATCTTTGTCAATTCAGCGATCTCTGTGATGAATAGTGTTCTATCAACGTGTAAGTTCTTTCAGCCAGGTCTTCATAGTATGAAGATCAAGCAAAGCGACTGTTGATTTCCCTGTAAGCCACCCTCCACATTCTCCAGGATTAATAAGCAAACTCTGACCCTCTTTGCTTATTTCTGCCTGATGGGTATGTCCATAGATTACAATGTCAAAGGAAGCTATATTGAGTTTTCTTTCTGCTACATTCTGAAAGTCATGAACCAATAAAATTTTTTTGCCCAGCCAGGTAAAAGAAAAAGGAGGGGAATGAATCTCACCAATTTGGCTAATCTGTTTCTTGAGTCCTTCCCTTTCGCCATCGTTGTTTCCAAAAACCCCCACTAAGTTGCAGGATAAATCCTTTAATTTATTCACTACAAAAGGAGCAATGAAATCTCCTGCATGCAAAACTACATCTACCTCTCTTTGATTAAAGAATCTCACAGCTTGCTCTATTTTGAGTAGGTTATCGTGTGAATCAGCCATAATCCCTATAAGCATTTAAAGTTCTCCTATTATCTTCACCGCGGAGCACGCCGAGTTCGCAGAGAATCAGGAAAAAAATCAACCACTGAAGAAACTGAATTCACTGAAAATTTGTAAGGATTTAATTTTTCTTTTTAATTTACCTCTGCGACCTCTGTGGTGAATATTTATCTTTTCTCAATTAACTCCTGGAACTGCCCTTCATTTAATATTTTCACCCCTAATTTCTTAGCCTTTTCATATTTTAACCCGGGTTCCTCACCCACCACCACATAATCCACATTTTTACTTACACTGTTTACTGCCCGAGCTCCTAATTCCTCCACTGCCTCTTGGGTTTCACTTCGAGTATAATTTTTAAGGGAGCCAGTAAATACAAATTTCTTCCCATTCAAGGTGGTTTTATCTTTCTTCACCTTTTCTTTTTTACCCATTTGCACTCCTAATTTTTTAAGTTCCTGCAGCAATTTCTGGTTTTTCTCCTCTTTAAAGAAAGCAGTTATGGCCTGGGTAGTTCGAGGGCCAATCTCAGGAATAGATTCCAATTCCTCTATACGGGCATGCGATAAATCATCCATGGAGGTGAATTTTTCAGCCAATATCTGAGCACCTCTTATTCCTACATATCTTATCCCCAGAGCAAAGATCAGTCTGTAAAGAGGTTGATTTTTGCTTTTTTCAATCTGGATAAGTAAATTTTTAGAGGATTTTTTTCCCATTCTCTCCAGGGAAGATAACGTAGGCAAATCCAATTGATAGAGACCCGATATGTCAGAAATAATTTTTTTATCTATTAGTTGCTCAATTAGTTTGTCTCCCAGGCCATCGATATCCATAGCTGTTCTTTGAGCATAATGGGCTATTTTTTCTTTTAACTGAGCCGGGCAGGAAGAGCCTATGCAACGGGATAATGCCTCCCCTGACAATCTCACTACCTGTGCACCACAGACAGGGCAGGTCTTGGGCATAGAAAATACCTTCTCCTTCCCTGTTCTTTTTTCTTTTATTACTTTTACTACCTGGGGAATTATATCCCCTCCCTTTTCAATAATTACAGTGTCTCCCACTCTTATATCTTTTCTTTTAATCTCATCCTCGTTGTGCAAGGTAGCTCTGGTTATAGTAGTTCCAGCTAAGGAGGTGGGGTCAAAAATAGCTACTGGGGTAAGAGCCCCCGTCCTTCCTACCTGGACGATGATCTCTCTGATTATAGTGGTAGATTGCTGAGCAGGAAACTTATAGGCAATAGCCCAGCGAGGACTCTTGGTAGTGGAACCTAAACGATTTTGCTGGTCTATTGAGTTTACCTTTATCACCATTCCATCTACATCGTAATCCAGCTCTTGTTTCCTTTTCATCCAGAAATTGTAATAATCCATAATTTCATAAATGCTCTGGCAGAATTTATAGTTAGGATTAATCCTGAATCCCCATTCTTTCATAGCGCTCAAGCATTCCCTATGAGTAGGAGGAATTCTCATTTGTGTGGATTGAGTTAGATTATAAATAAAAACACTGAGAGGTCTTTTGCTGGTAATGCGAGGGTCCAGTAGTTTTAAAGAGCCGGCAGCAGCATTTCTGGGATTGGCAAAAAGGGGCTCCTTCTTTAATTCTCTTTCCTGATTAACTCTTCTCAGCCCTGATTTAGTTATATACACTTCTCCTCTTACCTCAAGTCTTCCAGGAACTTTTTTTCTTAATTTTAGGGGAATGGTGTGAATGGTGCGCAAATTAAGAGTAATATCATCTCCCACTCTTCCGTCTCCACGGGTGGAACCTCTGATAAATTCTCCATTCTCATAGATAAGGGATACGGAAATCCCATCAATTTTTAGCTCCACTACCCATTGGAATTCTTCTCCTGGCAGTTCTCGATGAAGTCTTTTCTCATATCCGCTTATCTCTTGCTCTGAGTAAGTATTCTCCAGGCTTAGCATAGCAATCGCGTGTTCAACGCTAAGAAATCCCTCCAATGGCTGTCCTCCTACTCTCTGGGTAGGAGAAGTTGGAGTTCTCAAAGAAGGGTACTTTTCCTCTAATTGTTTTAACTCATCATTAAGTTGGTCGTACTCGTAATCGGATATTTCAGGATTGTTCTCTACGTAGTACTTATAGTCGTGGTAGTGAATTTTTTCTCTCAGTTTCTCCACAGTTTTTTTGATCTTTTCATTCATCCGTGCCTTCTCTGCAATCGCCGGGGTGAACAGTTACCTCATTACTTACACACGCATATTTTTTTCTCTTTTGTAAGGACATATCTTCTGGTAAGCACACCACCGACAAGACATATATTCCGGCTTCGCTTGATAAAACCGAGATCTTATACCAATAGCGGCCTGTTGAATTTTATTTATAGTGTGAGTAAGATTTTTTTCTTTTAACTCAGCCTCTCCCACCACTCCTGTCCCTAAAAAATAAAGCTCCACCTTTTTTGGTATCTTGCCAAATATTCTCTGATAGGCTAAGGCATAAATGGACAGTTGTAAACTCTCCCTGGCTCTTTTGTCAGCCTTTTTTTTATTTTCTATTGGCGATGATTTAAAATCAATGATGTAACTATCTCTTTCTATAATATCCACTCTATCCCATCGACCAGTAATGTGATCTTTCCCCAGCATAAAATTAAATTCTTTTTCTATATAGGTGGGAAGAAGCTTCTCTTCCTCGGCTCTGTAGTAAAAGCTTTGCAGTGTCTTTCGACCTTCTTTTAGTCGTTCCCGTTCATGTTCTTCGCTCATAAACCCCTCATTTACCCAGGAATTTTCAAAGACCTGAATAACCTCTTCAATCTTTACCCCTCTCCCGGATAACTTCATCTTGTAGTAGTGCTGGACTGCATCATGAAGAGCTTTTCCGTATATCACCGCATGATGTTGTAAGATGGGCACCCGAAGCACATGAACATACTTGTATTTTAAAGGGCAGGTGAGGTAATCATCTACCTGGAAATGACTTAAAGTGAGAACCTCATCATCGGGAATTTTTAAATAGGACCCCTCCTCTCCTCTTTCTTTAGGGGCACTCCTTTCAATAACTTCTAAAGCTGGAGTTTTACGAGAAGAAATTTTTTGAGAAGGCAAATTTAAAGCCTCCAGAACAAATCGAGATATCCTTTTTCCTCTTTTACCTCCATAGTCCTTCGCACTGGTAAGATAAAGCTCGTTCTTAGCTCTGGTCGTACCTACATAAAATAAACGTCTTTCCTCCTGGAGATGGAAATCTCCACTGGGAAGAATATCTTTGATTAAGTCTTCAGGCAAAGGGATGGGTTCTTTGCGGTAATTACTGGGAAATTTCATTTTTACCAAACTTACCATGATAACTACAGGAAACTCAAGCCCCTTCGCTTTGTGAACGGTGAGGACATTTACAGCATCTGTGTCCATCTCAGCTTCAGCTACAGCGGGATTATCGCCAGCCTGGATAAGCAGGTCAAGATAGCTTACAAACTGGGCGGTTCTGTTATGGGTGATTAACCGAGATGTGTTCTGCACAAGATCAAAAAACTTAGCTATATTTCTTACCTTCTCCTCATTGGATAAAAAAGGAGAGCTGATTAAATTTTTCAAATAGCCACTCTTGGTAATAAAATGATAGAGGATCTCACCAGTAGATATCTTTATTGAGAGTTTAATATAACTTTCCAGGTCTTTTAACAGCGTATCAATAGTAGCTTTACTTTCCAGACAAATTTCCTCATCCAGAAGGGGTATCTCAGAAATATGGGAAAAGATGTGAAAGAGAGAGCGATTCTGGCGAGTAGCATAGTTCATGCAGAGGGTAAGGTCCTTAGCTGGCAGTTCATAAATATCAGAAGAGGCTAAATAGTACAGGCTCACACTATCCCCAGGATTGGCTATTACTCTTAAAAAGGAAATTAAGAGACAAATCTCTTCTCTATCGTATAAACCCTCATTTCCAGAAAATCTCCAGGGAATATCCTGCATATTTAACGCTCGAAGAAAGGGATTGGCATCGTTATTTGCTCTTACCAGGATGGCGAAGTCACTCCAGAGATAACCCTTTTGCCCTCTCCTTTCTTTAATTAAATTAGCTACTCTTTCAGCTTCGGAAAGAAGGGTATCGCAGTGTAGATGTTCCACTATCCCCTTCTCTTTTTTCTGGGCAATGAGATGCTTGTCGATGTTGTTTTTAAATTCCAGGCGATCAGGATTGTTATGACTAATCAGCCTATACGCTGAATCTAAAATAGACTGAGGAGAACGGTAGTTTTTAGTCAAAACTATTTGAGTGGCCCGGGGATAGGTACCTAAAAAACCTAAAATGTTACTTATGGCCGCGCCACGGAACTTATAAATTGAGTTATGAACCACTATACCACTGGCTATGAAATTGTGAGTATTTCTTATCTCTAAATCATAAACTATTTCGGACTTAATTTCCTCGCTAACCTTCACTACTTTATCATAAATTATCTTTGATCCTTTCAAGACGGGCAGATAAAAACCTTTTAAAACATTTGATGCGGGTATAATTAGTGCTGGTTTATGTTGAATATTTAGAGTCCCCAGGGAAAACTTGCTCTCTATAATACCTCCGGTTATTTTTTTCAGATGTTCAGCTATTGCTCCCAGCCTTTTTAGACTGGTACTGGCGATACGAACCCGTATTCCCTTTTTTGCTTTTGTTACAGGAATATTAGCCGAGTTTAGTTTTTTAATCACCTCTTCATTTGAAGTTTGAAGGGAAAGGTGATGGAGAACAGAAGGGTTATTTAGAGGTTTATCGCCTTTTGATTTTGCAGTATATTTTCGATGACAAACCTCAAGGTTAATCTTTATCCGGGTTTTGTCTCCTCGATTAACTCCATCCAAACAGAAATGATGAGAGTTAATATCTATCCTTAAATCCCTGGCTAATTTTTCCACCCCTTCCTCTGTGTTTAGCTCTTCATAAAGTTTTTCCAACCACTTATCAACTATAAATAGTCCATCTCGCGATTTAAAACAAACAGTGGGAATACCATATTTAAGAGACCAGAGGGTCTCAAAATATTTAGCTTCCTCTTGTTTTAAAAAACACCGAAGTCCAAGGATCTTATCAGCCGATCTTTCCAATCGGAGTCTTCCTGCTAAATCGTTAGTGGTTCCCATCCTCCATCCCAGTCCTTTTCTCCACATTAAATAGACATAGTAAAGGTTCTTATCAGGGGGAACCGGGGGAATAAAACAAAACATTTTATGATTATCAGTAACTGCTATCTGAAACCCCTTCTCAGTCTGAAAAGTTAAAAAACGAGCATATTTTTTATTCTTAAAGATGCGGTTAACTTTTGAGTAACCAGTATAACCTTTACCTACAGCGGTGATTACCTCTTCGTCTACCGATATATTCTTAATCTTTTTTTCTCCACCTTTTGTTTTAACTAGAGTGCCTGGAGGGAGACATTGATCATCATCTCCTACAACGGTGATATTCTGGTGCTCCGTAGCTAAGAGCTTTACCAATTGGAATTGGCTATAGTTGGTATCCTGAAACTCATCAACCAGGATGTAGCGAAAACGCCTCTGGTAGCGTTTTAAAATAGCAGGGTGATTTCTGAAAAGCTTAAGGATGAGAGTTATTAAATCACCAAAATCAACCTTATTTTCCTGAGCTAAAAGTTCTTGATACCTTTGATAGGTGTGAGCAACTTCAAGCTCTCTTGTAGCTATCTCTGCAAGTTCGGTATTTTCTGGATTGTCCTTTGCCTCTTGCGTTAGTTTTTGAGCATAGTCTATATACTCCAACGGAGTAATATCCTCATCTTTCGCTCGGGAAATAAGGGTAAGAATAGCTTCGATATAGCGAGTTGGGTTCCCTAAGGGACGATAATAGGAAAGGGGGAATTTAAAAAGATGCTCTCGAAAAAGGATAATTTGCTCGGGAGGAGTCAAAACCTGGAAATCAGGAGAAAGACCTAACTCAAGAGCATTTTCTTTCAAGATTTTATCCCCAAAAGAATGAAAGGTGCTAATCCAGAAATCTGTATACCCATAAGGAACCAGGACATCCACTCTCTCTTCCATTTCCATGGCTGCTTTATCGGTAAAGGTTAAGGCAAGGATCTCCTCCGGCTTAACTTTTTTGGTAGCTATAAGATGGGCAATGCGGATGGTGATGACTTGAGTTTTTCCTGTCCCTGCCCCAGCAACAACTAAAAGAGGTCCCTCTCCATGAGCTACTGCTTTTTTCTGTTCCGGATTTAAACTTTTTAGTGCATCGAACACTTTTTATTCCCCAATGGCAATAGTTAGACTTTTAAAAAGTCTTAACCTGAGTTCGGTAATTTGAATAATGGTCATCAAGCTTATCCTATGGTATCACTCTGAGTCTAATTTTCGTATAAGTAGCCGCAACCTTCAGGTTGCGGTGTTTTGCGCAGGCTAAAGCCTGCGGCTACTTTCATAAAAATCAAATTTTGTAGAATAACTTTTCTTACGAGAAAAAAATATTTCTCAATGGGTAGGGGCGACTTTAGTCGCCCTCTGCAAAGTAAGAACTGAAAGCTATTGGGAGGCTAAAGCCTCCCCTACCCAGGCGAAGAGTTTTTGCCAGTTTACCGAATCTGGGCTTAACTATTACAATTATAAATCATATTAGCGAAAAGACAAGATAGAGGGAAATTGATCATTCTTGACGAAAATTTTTAATAGGATTATAATACATATAGCGAGCTGACAAAATAAATGGACACAAAACGTAACAGTTCAGGCCACTAAGTCACCAAGGCACAAAGAAGTGATATGAATTTTAAACCCCTATTGGAAAGAGAAGAATGTATTGCTAAAAAAATTAACCACTGAATACACAGAGGACGCTAAAAATTTTAAGACCGGGTTTACTTGGTGTCTTCGTGTCTTGGTGGCTCAATAGTAACTAAAAAAGAAAAATTTTTATAGGGAAGGCCCTCCTTGCATCGGCAAAGGAGGTCTTTTATAAGAAAAATGAAATTAATGAGTAAAGAGCAAATAGAAAAAGTTATTTTAAAACTTTCCCAGGAAATTTTGGAGAGAAACAAGGATGTTCAGGACTTACGTATAGTAGGCATTCAGCGTCGGGGAGCTGTTCTGGGAAAGCGAATAAGTAAGATGATAGAAAAGATCAAAGGGAGGGGTGTTCTCATTGGAAGTATAGATATTACCTTTTATCGAGATGATCTTAGCCGAATAGCCTATCAACCAATAGCAAGAGGCACACATATCCCTTTTTCTGTTGACGATGCACAAATAATACTTGTGGACGATGTTCTCTATACGGGTAGAACTGTAAGGGCAGCTATAGATAGCCTGTTAGATTTGGGGCGTCCTCAAAAAGTTGAACTGGCAGTACTAATAGACAGAGGGCATAGGGAACTTCCTATTCAACCTCAATATATAGGGAGAAAAATATCCACCTCACCCGAGGAGATGATTGAGGTCAAGGTAGAAGAGATAGATGGAAAGGAGGAAGTGTCGCTTTTAAAAAGAAGTGAAAATGAGTTTTGAGCGAAAAGACCTTTTAGGGATAGAGGAGCTTACCTCTGAAGAAATATATTTTATTTTGGATACAGCTAAATCTTTTCGCCAAATTCTGGACCGCCCCATAAAGAAAGTTCCTACCTTACGAGGAAAAACTGTGGCTAATCTTTTTTTTGAACCCAGTACTCGAACAAGGATATCCTTTGAACTGGCTGCCAAGAGGCTTAATGCCGATGTGGTGAGTTTTTCCTCCGCCACCAGTAGCGTAGTGAAGGGAGAGAGCCTTTTAGATACAGTTAAAAATATTATGGCTATGAGGGTTGACTGTTTTGTTGTTCGTCATTCTACTCCTGGAGTCCCCCATCTTTTAGCGAAGAATTTGCCTGTATCAATAATTAATGCTGGGGATGGTTCACATGAACACCCAACCCAAGCCTTACTTGACCTTTACACTATTAGAGAAAAAAAGGGAAAAATTCAAGATTTGCAGGTTGTCATAATAGGCGATATAACCCATTCCCGGGTAGCCCGTTCTGATATATGGGCTCTGGGAAAATTAGGTGCCAAGGTGAGAATATGTGGACCTCCCACTTTTATCCCTCCCCAAATTGATAAAACAGGAGTTAAGGTTTTTTATTCAGTTGAGGAAGCAATAAGAGGGGTTGATGTGGTAATGATGTTGAGGATTCAAAGAGAAAGACAGGATAGATGCTTTTTCCCTTCTTTGCGTGAGTACAGAGAATTTTTTTCCTTAAATGAGGCAAGATTGAGTTTAGCAAAACCAGAAGCGATAGTAATGCATCCTGGACCTGTAGATAGAGGAGTTGAGCTTCCGGTTGCTCTTGCTGATGGGAAAAGAAGCGTTATTTTAGATCAGGTAACCAATGGCGTCGCAGTAAGAATGGCTGTTCTTTATCTGCTGTTAGGAAGCAAATAATGGGCTATAAGGTTAAGGTTGAGGGTGAAGGTGAAGGCTAAGGTTGAGGTTAAGGCTAAAGGCAAACCAGAAAAACCAGACAAACCTAATAGACTGAACAGACCAAATCAACGAGATAAAATTCTCATGAAAAAATATGAAATCACTAAAGTGTACAGCGCAGAGGGAAGAGAAGATGTGATGTGTGATGTGTAAATGGGTAAAAACTTCATCACTCATTACTTATCACATATTACAGTTATTTGTGTCCTCTGTGGTTAAGTTTTGACACAACTCGAGATAAAAGGTGAAAGGTAAAAATGTCTCTTTTGATTAAAGGGGGAAGAGTGGTAGATCCGGCAAGCGCTACTGATGAGATTCTGGATATTTTTATCCAGGGAGAAAAAATTGTAGAGCTCGGTAAAAATATTAATCTCTCAGTAAAAAAGATAATTGATGCCACAGGTAGTATAATTGTTCCAGGACTGGTAGATATGCACGCTCATCTAAGGGATCCGGGAAGGGAAGATGAGGAAACTATCAGAAGTGGAACATTAGCTGCTGCCAAAGGAGGATTTACCACTGTATGTTGTATGCCTAATACGTATCCTGTGATAGATGATCCCTCTTTAGTTCACTATATTCTCACAAAGACAGAAAAAGAAGGTGTGATAGAAGTCCTGCCCATAGCTGCTATTAGTAAAAATGAGGAAGGTGAGGCTCTTACAGAAATGGATAGGTTGAGGCAGGCAGGAGCAGTTAGTTTTTCCGATGATGGAAAGTGGGTAAGGGATACTCATCTTATGCGCAGAGCCTTAGAGTATGTTAAAATGCTAAATCTTCCCTTGATCTCTCACTGCGAGGATGAGGATTTGAGCAAAGATGGGGTAATGAACGAGGGATTCTTTTCTACTATTTTGGGCTTGCCAGGGATCCCAGGGGAAGCGGAGGAGATAGCTGTGTTTAGAGATATTTGCTTAGCTCAGCTCGCTAATTCCTCGCTTCACATTGCCCATATTTCAACTCGTAGTTCTTTAAATCTTGTGAGAGAAGCTAAAAAAAGGAGGATTAGAGTTACCTGCGAGGTTACCCCTCATCATTTTACTTTATCTGAGGAGATAGTGAAAAGTTTTGATACGAATACCAGGGTAAATCCTCCTTTAAGGGAAAGAGATGATGTAGATGCTATGCAAGAAGGTTTAAAAGATGGTAGCATCGAGGTGATTGCTACTGACCATGCTCCTCACGCTCCCGAGGAAAAGGAGTTGGCGTATACCTTAGCTCCCTCTGGCATTATTGGTCTGGAAACATCTTTAGGCTTGGTGATAAAGGAGCTGGTTAAGCCAGGAATTTTGACCTTACCAGGGGCCATTGCCAAGCTTACTGTAAATCCGGCTCGCATTTTAAATTTGGACAGAGGGAGTATCAGGGAAGAGGAATTAGCTAATTTAGCCATATTTAATTTAAATGAAGAGTGGCAAGTAAAGGAGGAAGACTTTCTTTCGTTAAGTAAAAACTCCCCCTTTATTGGATGGAGCCTGCCGGCAAAGGTAAAATGGACAATTTTTAAAGGCAGGGTAGTGTATCAGTCCTGATGAATAAAAAAAGATAATCCTGAATTCGGCAATCTGAATAATGATCGCTAATCTTATCCTGGAATATAGCCTTTAAGCAGAAATGTAATGCAGACCTTCAGGTCTGCCAGAATTTATCAGGTCTAAAGACCTGAGCTACTCGGGTAAGGGCGACTTTAGTCGCCCTTTGTAAAGCAAGGACTGAAAGATATCAGGAGGCTAAAGCCTTCCTTACTCATGAAATAGTTTTTATAGTTTACCGAATCTGGGATTAATTTAGTCGTTGCATTAACCCCAAAGTTTTCTATCGGATGCTTATCTCACAATTGTCTGCTACTCCCCCTAAAAGGGTGTAAATGGTGGGAACGGTTTGCAGAATTGATCCAGGAACAAGTGTGCTTACAGGTCCATAGGCTACCAATCTGGCAATAAATCTTTGCCAGGATATACCTCCGCCTAAGTAGCCATCTAACCAGAAACTTCTATGCTTTGCTCCCAAGATCTGTTCAGGGCCTATAGTTGCTGCTTTCGGAGGAACATATGACCAATCTCCACCAAAGGAGTGAAGAGCATTTTGCATAATTGTCATTGGGTGTAGTTCCACGATCCGAGGCCCTGCTTTCTTATAATTTTCAATATCATCGCCAAATTCTTTCCCCAGATGAGCCTCCCAAAAAGCAATATGTCCACACCATCCTATTCCTCCGTAACATACATCTGCTCCTCCAGCATCTTCTATCACTTTTCCATAATCATTTATATTTTTGTCAGAAGGAAAATTAATTTGTTTCTCAGAAGGTCTTAAATTTTTATCGATAAGGAAAAAAAAGTTTTCCTGCATTGATTTTTTGAAAGAACCAGGCCAACTCTCGGGAGCAGTTTTTCCATTCTCGTCAGCATATTCATCCATATTAAAGGTGTAAACATGTTGGCAGGGAATTTTAAACTTGTTAATAAGATGCGCGGCAATCTCGTATTGAGGAATTGGACCAGCAGGAATAATCATTACTAATTTTTCTTTTTTTTCAAGTGCCTCTTTTATACGAGTTACTATATTAAGAGCAAACTTAAAGTAAAATTTAGCTGGATCCTCAATTACCCTTATCTTAAACTCTGGGTTAGGATGTCTAGTAATCTCTTCTTTTTTTATAGCCCTAACTTTAGCACAGACTTTTCTTTCCCGAAAGGGAATGAACTTGGAAAGATTATAAGTAAACTCAGTCATTTTTGTCTCCTGGTATTTGGTATAGTAATGTCAAAGAGAACTCTTCATATAAGTAAAATCCTTTCGATATTTATCCTTATTTCTTCCAAATTTTCACCTTTTTTCTCTCAGCTTGCCTTTTACTTGCCAATTTTCTATCTGTTTTTCAGTAGAAAAGGTGAGTTCTTAAACTACCTCTGTTAGTTCTTGTCGATTTATCCTTAATGGAGTTCAGGTAGATAATCAGCTTCCACCTTGAGCATATGCTCCATCATCTGTTCAGCACGATCTACACTGTCTATTACCGGATCAATAACTAATGCTTGAAACAAAAGCTTTTTAGATTTTTGTCGATAAGCCTCCACGAGTAGTTTCTGAATGGAGATTTGGATATTGCATAGTGCTGCAATCGCTTCAGGAAGTGCTCCAACCTTAACAGGATGAACACCCTCAGTATTTACTCGGCCGGGAATTTCCACAATAGCATCTTCTGGTAGATTAGAGATTGCAAAGTTCTCGTTGGGAATGTTCACGGAAAGCTCTTTTTTATTACAATTAAACTCAATATCACATATGATAGGAACAGCTAGCTCTCTGGTTGGCTTAGTAAACTCTTCTGCGATAGGCTCTTTGCCTTCCACTATGTGCTGAATTTTATCTGCCTTCTCCATTGACCAAAGTTCATAACTGGGCTGGTTGGGCTTGCCTTCAAGTGTATAGATATGCTCAGAGGCTTTTGCTCCTAAACTTCGAGAAACTTCCCCAATGCCCCATTTTATGATAACTGGCCCGGATATCTCATGGGCAAAGGACACATATTCACCAGGATGACTGGGAGCAGGATAGGTAAGATAACCAAATAACTCATGCATGCGCCGGATAAGGAGATCAAGGCCCCAGTCCGATTGTTTCATTTTTTGATCAAGTTCGGGACGCAGATCTTTTCCATCAGAGCGACTGTGGATCTGAAGTGCCCAATGAAAGTGATTAATTCCACCAATGGTTAAATCGATGTCTTCTGTGGGTCTTCCTAAAATCTCGCTTATTTTATCTAAAGTCTCAAAAGCACCATGACAAAGTCCTACAGTGCGAATACGAGTGAGCTTAGTAACCCCAAGGCAAACTCTACTTTCTGGATTAGTGAAGTTAATAAGAAGAGCATCAGGACAAAGTTTTTCCATATCCTTTGCAATGGGAATCATGAGATGCAAACTTCGCAGGGTATGGAAAGCAGATCCAGGACCTCCATTTTCTCCATTTACATGTCGAAAGCCATAAACAGCAGGTATATAAAAATCCTTTTCCCATAATTGCCAGCGTTTCTTAGCAACAGAGGTAATAATATAACTTGCTCCTGGAAGTGCTTCTTTTCTATTGGTTGTAGCTTCAATCTTAGTTTTACAATGGTGGTACTCTTTGAGGAGATTAGCAAATTGGTACATTCTGTTCAGCGCTATTTTATCTATATCAACAAGGCTTATCGTCAATTCAAATTCTCTTAATTCCTCTGATGCCATTAAATCAGCAATAGTACCTCGGGCAAAGGAAGCACTTCCTGCTCCAATAAGAACAACTTTAAGTTTTTTCATTTTAGTTTAACCTCCTCAATTTAGACGTAGTTCATTCTTCTGCGGAAAGCTCCCAAAAGAGAAGTTAATTTTCCAACACTTTCTCTTCTTAAAAAGCCTTGCACAGTTTCCTCTTTTTGTTCATCTTGCTTTAACTTATCAAAGAATCCTTTTGGCTCATCTTTTGATAGTGAGGCTTTTGTATATCTTTTCAAACCCGCAATAGGAACACCTTGTAGGTTTAAAGTCTTCCTTATCTGGATTCACTCTTTCCCTTAACCCCTTCATCTCCTCATTTTTCTCCTTTAAGAGATCTGTGCTATCCTACTTTCGAGGATAAAAAATTTTCAGATTGATAGGCGAAGTTAAAATCATCAGGAAGACCGAGCTTTTTTCTCACCTCTGCTCCAATTCGATGGCATTCCTTTTTTGCTGCAGAGGTATTTAATGGCTGGGGCTTTGCCCCTGCAATGCGAAGAAAGTTATCCCGATATATCTTACTCAAGGCTGGCACAGGAAGTTTGATTCCTCGAATTTCACCTTTTCCCTTAACTTGAAATCCTTGTATCATCTCAAAGGATTCATCCGTCTCCAAAAAGTTTCTCATAAGGAAGTATAATTTCGCAATCCACTCTTTGGGGAATACCTCCCGTCCTATGTTCTCCCCCACTATAGCTGCGTCAGTACCGAAAACTATACGATCTTGATATTTCAGGAAAAACCTGCGCGTCTCCTCGACATTGCGTGAGAAATTGTAGTACATCCCTAAGTTCGGTGTAAGATCAAAATTAACATTGGGCCAGGTGTCCATTACGTCCGATGCCCGCTCTAAATCTGCAGAGAGGAAGTAGAAATGGGCAAAAATTACCTTAAGAGTGGGAAATCTACTTAACACCCTATGAACTCTCTGGTAGAAATCCTCCTTGGGAGGGTAGGTGCCACTTGAATAATCCCAGCCTGCTATCTTTGCCCAGGAAGGAACTCTTCTTTTATCCCAGAATTCATCTGGATCAGCAACATGCCAGAGAATAGGAAATTGCTTTTCCTCCAATAAAGCGAAAAAGCTGTTATAGACAGGATCATCTATGTTAAAAGGCATGTTCCTGGGAAAAATGGGCTTGGTCTCTATAAGTTTTACTCCATCAAAACCAATCTTCATCATCCTCAACGCTTGTTCAGCTAATACTTTCTCTACCCTCTTCCAGGAGTGTTTATCTACACCAGTGTAATCGAGGCCACCCATAATATAGGTATCTGTTGGATGCATAGCTTTAAAACAAATAGCCTGTGGATTGCCATTGACACCCCTTAATAAACGGGTGGTGAAGGATTCACTGCCACCACCTGCCTCATATTTTAATCGAGGCGGACGGGGCAGGCTAAGAATGCCCAGCTTTTCTACACCAAGCGTGTGAAAAAAGTCAAAAGTCTCTCTTATCAGCAAAATATTTTCAAAATGAACATGAGCATCTATTATTCGTGCCTTCATAAACTTGCCAAGATTCAGCCCGCACATTTTGCTCTCCTTATTAATGTAATGTAAATACTCAGTGAACCCGTTGGCTGGAAGCGGAGCAGCCTTGGTAGTTGCAGGCTGGTAGCACAGGCATCTTGCCTGTGTGAAACCTGCATTTATGGACACTCCAAAGAGTGTGGCTACTTGCTCTGCTCCTCAGAGTTAACAACATGGAACGTCCTTCACTGAATATTTACGTTTTTTTCTTGATTGGCTCATCTCATCAAAAACAATTTCCTTCATCTCTTTGCTTAATGGCTCCTGCTCGGCAAAAAAAACGAACAGGAGCCATTATTAACTACTACTTTTTCCAAAAAAACTGTTCGTGTCTCTGGAACTTTGCCCAAGTAAACTCCCAAGCCGCAATACTTTCTTCAGGAACATTCCCTAAGTTATTCTTAACTGCGCAAATCAGAGGGTAATTACCTACAGTGCCAATTATCCAGACATTATCCGCGTACAGACGAAGGATTTCTTTAATAATTTCAATCCTTTTCTCCTCGCTTAGGGCAGTCCGCACCTTGTCAAATAGCTCAAAAACTTTCTTTACTTCTTTCGGTGGTTCCGTGCCTTTTTCCCCATCTGTATCATACCACTGCCTCCATTTTGGACACCATGAATAGCTTCCTTGCGAAGGATACACTACATTTGCTGCTGTCATAAGACCAGTATCTCCAACTTGAAGTTCCAGCGCAAATACCTCAGTTTTTCCCGCTACTACTCTCGGAAAGAGCGTTGGACTAGGCTCTGATTTAAGAGCTACTTTCACTCCCACTTCTTGCCAATACTCCTTAATTAGCTCAATTGTCATGCTAAGGGGTAGATTTGAAGCGAACTCCAGTATGATAGCCAAAGTCTTACCGTCTGGTCTTAAACGCCATTGATGGTTTTTATCCCATTTAAGGCCCACTTCATCCAGAAGTTGATTTGCTCTTTCAAGATCATACTCAGCGTAAGCTCTTTCAAACTCCTCCTCGTAGAACCTACTCCTTGGAAGAACTGTTGCTTGACGAGGCTCACCCATTCCAAATCTGCATAATTCACTAATTTCCTCGCGGTTGATAGCCAAAGACAGAGCTCGACGAAATCTGACATCCTGGAAAATTTGACGCAGAACCTCATCCTCAGCATTCTGGTTAACCCAAAGCGCGGGCATTGAAAGAATTGACGATTCCCACTTAAAAACACGGTAGTCACCTCTCTTCCTATTTTCCATATAAAGAGGGTAGCTTTCTATTGTATGCTCCAAAAAAGCGTCATCTATTTCCCCAGCCATTATTTTCATTTTTACAATTTCTCGATCAGTTATCACGCTACCTTCTCTTCGATCAATGTAGGGGAGCTGATTACCAGCAGTATCTACCTTCCAAAAATAGGGATTTCGCTCGAACATCACCTCTGTAGTTGATGTTTTTACAGGAATCCAGGCCCCCAGTTTAGGAAGATCAAGATCCTGATTTAGCCCTATGAGGCTTCTTTTATCACTCCATAGGTTCCACCAACCCTCCACCCCTTTCTCCTCACATAACTTTTCTAAGTCTTCCTCGGAGGTGTAGCGAGGATGAAAATTCTTCAAGTAGTGTTTGGGTGCAATTAACCCATTCCATTGTGAGCCACCCCCAGCCAGTGCGAAAACATAGATAAGGGAAGGATAGGGAGCAGCAAAATGAAGTTTAACTGTCCAATCATCCACTTTCTCCAGTTCCATCATTTCCCCACCGGCCATCCACTGTTTAGGTTTGACTGGGGTAAGGGTATCATTTAAGAGCACATCTTCATACCAGAAAACCAGATCATCAGCGGAAAAGGGAACACCATCTGACCACTTCATCCCCTCTCTTAAATATATAGTAAAAGTCTTTGCATCAGAAGACAATTCCCAACCCTTGGCTATATTAGGAAATAGAGTCTTTCCATCAGGAGCATAATAGAACAGCTGCTCAAACACAGGTAAATCAACATCAATGGAATAAAAGGGATTACCATAATACATTCTCATTGTTCCGCCATATGTTCCAATTTCCTCAAAGGGCTTAATCACTAAAGGCTCCTCACCAATTCTTTCCTCTACTGGAGGAAGCTCACCTGCGGCTACTTTTAATCTGAGCATAGGGGCCTCATTGAATTTTTCTATTATGTTTCCAGTAGCCTCCTCATACTCTTGAGGGGTAGCCCACTGCCAGGTTGTCTCAGCTAAAAGAGGAGCTGCTGTCAACATACATATTGCCCCACTTAACAACACAATCATTAATTTTCGTATCACTTTTCTTTCTCCTTTTTATGATTTTTTCTTTGAGACTTTCAACATTTTCTCTTTCTAAAAAGCTATCTTCTCCCTGATACAATTGGCCTGTCTAAATTATCACCTCCTTTTCAGCCCTTTTTATTTATAAGGATCGGCTGCATCACGAAGGCCGTCACCCAGGAAATTAAAGGCCAGCACTGTAGCAATTACAAACAAGGCCGGGATAAGGAACCAGGGGTGGATAGCTAAACTTTCTACGTTCTGTGCCTGCTTTAAAAGAACTCCCCAGCTAACTACCGGAGGTCGAAGCCCGATGCCTAAAAAACTCAGGGCTGTTTCCCCTAAAATCATGGTAGGTATAGCTAAAGTTAAACTAACTATAAGATAACTTAAAAAAGAGGGAAGAAGATGTCTGGATATTATCCATCCATCAGATGCTCCAGCAATCTTAGCCGCCATAGCAAAATCTCCCTGTTTAAGCTCCAGGAGTTTTCCTCTCACTACCCGGGCTAAGCTGCACCACCCGGTAATAGAAAGAATAATAACAATTCCAAAATAGACTTTAAGGGGTGACCAGTGAGGAGGCAGGGCTGCACTAAGACCCATCCACAGAGGAATGGTAGGAATAGTAATAAGAATCTCTATCACTCTTTGCATAGCTAAATCGGTAACTCCTCCATAATAACCAGAAATTCCACCCAGAACACAGCCTAAAATAAAACTAATGGCCACTCCTACCAGACCTATTGACAAGGAGATACGTCCTCCATAGAGAACGCGAGAGAGCATATCTCTACCTAACCCTTCGGTCCCAAAAAGGAAAACTACTCCTTTTTTGACTCCAAAAAAGTGAATATCGCTCTCAAACAAATTCCAGAGTTTATACTTATCAGCCCGGACAAAAAAGTATAGAGGGTATTTTTTGTTTTGGTCTATCTTGTAACTTAAACGGAAAGTCTCCGGGTCCCTTGTTCTTTTCAATCCATACACAAAGGGGCGAAGATGAAAATTTCCCTCCTCATCAAAAAAATGAATTCTTTGAGGAGGAGCATAAACATATTTATTATGACGCTTGTAAATATCATAGGGGGCAAAGAACTCGCATCCTATAGCCATGATAATATAAAGAAAGATTAAAAAGATGCCTGCGGCAACAGATGGTTTATGTTTTTTAAATTTCCGCCACATAAGCTGGTATTGAGTGGCAGTGTAGAATTTATCCTGCGAGGGAATAGCCCTTTTCTTCTTGATTATAGAATTAAGTTTCATTTTCCCTATCTTTACTTATAAGAAATACGAGGATCTATCCAGACTAAAAGTAAATCAGAGACAAGAGTTCCTATCACAGTTAAGGAACTTAGGATTAAAATAAAACTTCCCGCCAGGTACATATCCTGAGATATCAGTGCCTGAAGCAACAGGGGCCCAGCGGTAGGAAGATTCAACACTATTTCGGTAATGGTTCCTCCTGAAATAAGTGCAGGAAGCATCCATCCTATAGTACTTACAATCGGATTAACAGCTATTCTAATTGGATATTTAAACAAAAGAGTTCTTTCGGAGAGCCCCTTGGCTCGAGCAGTAATGACATATTGTTTGCCCAGCTCATCTAAAAGACAGTTTCGCATAACGCGGATAAGCCCGGCTGTACCAGCGGTTCCAACAACTACTACAGGAATCCATAGGTGACGGAACAGATCAACAACTTTACCCCAGCTCCAGAGTGCTTCCTTATAGGCCGGGGAAAAAAGTCCACCTACACTAAAACCAAGGTATTTCCAGGTGATAAACAGCAAAAGCAAGGCTAAGAGAAAATTAGGGATAGCCAGGCCTATAAACCCAACAAAAGTGGCCGTATAATCACCAATAGAGTACTGATGAGTTGCCGAATAAATCCCTATGGGTATGGCTACCAGATAAACAAAAAGCATGGTGAAGATGTTTATAGTTATTGTTAGAGCCAGGCGCTCCCCTATCAGCTCAGATACTTGCTTTTGCCACTGGAAAGAGTACCCAAAATTTCCTTTTGCTACTATATTCCAGATCCACTTAAAATACCGAGTATACAATGGTTGATCTAAACCATACTGTCTTTTTAAACTGGCAATAGTTGCCTCACTGGTCTTTGTCCCTTGACTTTCCAATTGGGCCACATAGGTAGTTAAATAATCACCCGGGGGAAGATCAATAATAACAAATGTAATAACTGAAATAATTATCAGGGTAGGAATTGCAAAA
>JAUWZM010000104.1 GCA_030615365.1 Candidatus Aerophobota bacterium
CGCATCAAATCATGTAAAATGTAACCGAAAGAGTATTGGTTGAATCATATAAAAAGTAACCGAAATATAATATAATTCTCCCCGGTTAAATTAAAAATTAACCAGGGAGGTGAAAGGAAATGAACATGGATGCAAGAAATCAGTACCTTAAGGTACTCCAAGGTAAATATTTCATGGTAAAATCCAAAAAAGAAAGATCCTCTATCCTGGATGAGTACTGTGGTAATACTGGCCAGAATAGGAAATATGTCATCAGGAAGATAAAATCTTCCATCTCTTTAACAGCCAGAAGAAGGGGAGGAAAGAAGGTAATTTACGATGGCTATGTCAAGGCAGCCTTAGCAGAAGTTTGGGATATATTTGATGAGCCCTGCGGGCAAAGACTGGTGCCTCTCCTCAAGACTGAGGTAGATAGGTTAAGACAGCAAGAGGAGATTTTCATCTGCAATGAGGTAAGCAGAGAAATTGAAGAAGATTAGCCCCAGAACCATTGACCGAGCTCTCAAACGTCAAAAACAGGCTCTTCACCTGAACAGAAAGCACCGTCAAAGAAAAAATCCTTTGATCTACCAGAGGATACCAGTGAAAGCAGGAGGATGGGATAGAACTCTTCCAGGTCAGGTACAGGTGGACTTAGTAGAGCACTGTGGTGGGTCAGCTTCGGGACTGTATGGGAATACCGTAAGCTCTTGTGATGTCGCCTTCGGCTGGTGGGAAGGGGAAGTAGTTTTAGGAAGTGGACAGGAAAGGAGCTGTGATGCTTTGGATAGAGAACGAAAAAGAATGCCATTCAAGTGGGTCCATGCTCATCCTGATAATGATTCGAGCTTCATCAACTGGCATCTATTCAGATACTGTGAGGCAAAAGAGATTCAATTCTCTCGATCAAGACCCTACAAAAAGAATGATAACTGCTTCGTGGAACAGAAAAACTCAACCCACGTCAGAGCTGTTATTGGGCACCTTAGATATGATACTCAAGAAAGAGCTGGCGATTATTAATAGCCTTTTACTATGGACTCTATCAGTAAGGGCTTGCTCGCTTTAATCCAGTATCAACAAAAAGATGGGCTGCTGCCTTTAGTGGTGGATCAAACGGCTATTGGTGATGTGCAGGTAATTGGCTGGTAGCTATCCAGTAAAGGGAAGAGCAATTCCTGTAAGCATGGCTTGCTTCCAGTACACTCAGATCAAAAAAAGCAGGAACTGCATAGAGGATACCTTTCTTTTGAAATTAGCCTCTTCCCTTCCCAATGGGGTAAAGCCTGTATGGATCATGGATCGAGGATATGCCTGAGTCTCTTTAATGCAACTTTGCCGATTCAACAAATGGTTCTATATCATTCGGAGCAGAGGAGATGTCATCGTGGAATACCAAGAAGAAGGAAGGAGGTATCGAAAAAGCTTGGGAAGACTCAGACATCGTCAAGGAGTTCCCCGACGCTACTCAGGAGTTCACTATCAAGGTGAAAAACGAGAGAAGGTCGATATTATTGTTTATCGGGAAAAGGGATTTAAAGAACCCTGGTTCTTAGTAGTTCCTGCTTATTCTGAGAAGCTGCTTCCTACCGAGTTAGTCGTGAAATGGTACAGGATCCGAATGAATATTGAGGTGAGCTTTCGTGACTTTAAGTCTTTGTTGGGGATAAGAGGACTGTCATTAAAGGTCAGAAAAACTGAAAGGCTCTCTCGTCTTCTTTGTGGCCTTGTTTTGGTCTATATTCTTCTTCTCGTTTTGGGAGCATCTTCTCTGGGGGAAGAGATGCGAAAATTATTAGAAATTCCTCGTCACAGACGAAGACACGGTACCAGGAGAACATTAAGTGTTTTATCCATGGCCTTAATAATAATAGCTGATGTCTTTATCTTTAGTCCTTTAAACCTCCTGAAAATTCTCCTGGAGATTTTAAAAAAACTAAGACAGTTAGGTGTACTTGTTTCTCCTTTGTTAGCATAAACTTTCTTTGTTTTTCAGTAAAATAGATTTTATTCTCGTTCAAAGGGGTGCTATTGATGGCTTTGAGTAACTTAAGAAAATAATACTAATTGAGGGTAGTTTATACATTGTAGACACGGCATTCTTTAGAGTGCGTTTCTTAATTTCGGAATGTAACCTGTTTTAAAATCTAATTTTACTCATAAAGATGAGCCCTTATCCCCTATAATTTTATTTTTTGAGCAAAAACTGGGAGAGGGCAAGGCGATACAACTCTTGACAGAGGCAGACTGGAGGGTACAATGTAATGAGAACCAGCAACTACTAGCTGTCTTCATAAGACAGCTTCTTAAATAAGGTAAAGAAAGAAATAGAAGAAGATGAAGAAAGAGGATAATCAAAGAAAAGGAGCACAAATGGAAGATTTTTCTTTAAATGATGAGTTACAATCCCTTGATACCAAAGATTTATATGATTTGGTAAAAGACCTCACGGAGAATAACTCGGAAGTCCGTAGATTAGTTTTAGAATGGCTGAAGGAGAATGCAAAAAAAGATGTAGTTTTTTTAAATGATGAGTTGTTGATAGAATATTGGGGAAATGCTGAAGAAATAATATCAGAATTCAATGCCTATGGTGGTGGATCTGAAGAGGAAGAAGATGAAGCATATGATTGGCTAAATAGAATTTCAGAATTAGTTGAAGAGGGCGATATATCAACTGATGCAAAGTTTGATTTTTTAGATGAGGCTTTTGTGGAGTATAACAAGGAGAATTCCGGCTTTGAGGATGCATTGATGGATATTTTTTTCAAAATTTGTCAGACAAAGGAAGAATGGGAATGTTTAGTGAAGAAACTTGAAGAACATCCCTCTGATTGGAGAAAAAAACTAATTATAGACATTCAGAAAAATTATCTTCGCAACGATAAAGCTTATTTAAAAGAGCGCATGGAAAACCTTCGTTATGGTATGGATTATTGGGATTTGCTTAGCTTTTATATTGATAGAGGGAATTTGCAAAAAGCCTTAGAAACAGCGGAACAGGGAATATTAAAAGGTGAAGGAAGGCTTACAGAACTACTTCAATTTTTGTTTGATCATTTTGCTAAAGCGAAAGATTCAACTAATCTAGAACGAATTGTTCATACCGCATTAGCTCGAAATACCGAAGAGAAAGAAATGTTGGATAGATTATTTGAGTACTATAAGAGTCAAAAAAATTATGAGAAGGCAAAAGAAACTTTGTTAAAATCTTATGAATTTATTAAGCATGAAGATTACTACAAAAACTACTACGCAGAATATAAGAGAATGAAAGAATTTCTAAAAGATTCAGAGTGGAAATTAATTGAACCGAAGATCTTCGAAGATGCTCAAGAAAATATACATGATTATCTAAGGATTTGCCTGGATAAAAACATGAAAAAAACTGTCCTGTATACAATTTTAAATCCCCCTAAGAATCAATGGGGGTTCGTAATAGAAAATGGTTTTGATGAATTTGCAGATAAGTTAAAAGAGGATTTCCCAGAAAGGATAATAGAGTATTACTGGAAAAAAGCTTATAGTAATATCCCAGGAGGAAATAGAAAAACTTATCGTAATGCAGCAAAATATCTGGCCGAGGTCAAACACATTTATATTGAAATATTAAAAGAAGAATCCAGGTGGATACAGCGTTTTTTTGATTTAAAAGTAGAATTTAAAAATCGTCCTGCATTTCTAGATGAAGTAAGAAAATTATAAGATGAATTGATGCTGGTAAATCGGCTACAATAGAATCGAGAATTGAAGCTCATATACGTCATACTTACACCAATTATGACGACCTCTTGCTGAGAGATTGGGAATAAAATTATGCTCGGACAGAAGTCCGTGACAAAGTAAAAAGGATTTCGAATCGTTGGCGAGAGGAATATAGTAACGAGTGAGATAAAATAGGAAAGCGTAAAGAAAAGGAGGCATAGCAGAATAACCTAACCTTCTGAAAAAAGTCATGGAAGAATCTTGGGAAGTAGAGAGCGAATATTACTACAACCAACAATGGGATAAACTCATAGAGTATTGTTTGCTAGAATTGAAAGAGGAGCCAGAAGATGACTATGCTTTATGGCGGTTAGGGGATATCTATTTACAAAGTGGAAAATATCAAAAAGCATTAGAACTCGGAAAATACCATTATAAGATTCACCTTGAGAGCCCAAATGCAGTCCAAAATTTACTTAGGGCACTAGAAAAATTCGGGAAACCGGTTGAAGAATCTCCGTGGAAGGGTAATCCAGAAATACTCAAGATTGAAGATGCGTTGGGTATTGTTCATAAATATATGTTGCTCAACAAAGGAAGGAAAAAGAAAATACATTTATTAGATTTATATTCCGAGCCGTTCCATGATAAAGACTTATTTCTCGGATTTTCAATTGAGCGTTTCGAAAAAAGAATACGGAATGATCGCCGATTTGTAGTTAATATGGAAGGCGGTGTCTGGCTGTCTTCTTCCGGGAACAGGCCCTCTTCAGATTACAGAGAAAAGGAGATAATATGAAAATTTATTGGATAAAAGATGGTTATGAAACAGACCACAGTTCAACAAGTTATGTTTTTTATTCATCGACTAAAAGATTAACTTGCGAAGAGAAAAAACTTGCAGAGCGATTTTCAAGTAGGGCACATGCAACAGCCAGGAAGGTCTCCTTTCATTACAATGGTGAATGGTCTGATTTACCAGCGGGGGCAGAGGAAGAACTGCTTGATAAATATTTTGATATAATGGTTTCTGAAAGTTATGACTGGTGGACAATGGCGATCTCTTTTGATTATGATGAGAAGTTATTAAAGAAATTAAACCAGTATGAATGCAATGGCCCGGACGATACAGGTATCCGAATTAAGAGAACCGGCAAAAAAGTAGTCTTGTACATATACTGTCGACTTGATTATGGTGCAATCCCTTCAAGTTATTCTGATATAAAATGTTTTGAAGATTACGACGAAAATGAAGAGTATGAAGAATATTACAAAGATTATGATAGCGATGACCCTTTTGAAAATATTCAAGGTATTTTGATTGTGGTTAAAAAACAGATTTTGGAGAATAAATTTTCTGCCCTACAGGCAGTAAAAAATCGTTTCGAGGATCGCCCGCAGAAGGGGAAACAAACAAAAGCTGCGATGGTTCTTACTAGTATGATTTCTTTGGAATGAAATGGATAATTTATCATTTCAATTCAATCCTAAATTTCGGCTAAAAAAGAGTCCCTATGGAGGATTAGTTTTTGATCCCCAGGCGTGTAGAACCTTCTCAATTAATAATAAGGCGTACTCCTTTCTATTAGATTCTCGTACCCGACCGATAAATTTAAGATCTATAGTGAAAAGAGAGGATTTCAGAATATTTGCCATCTTTCGTGATTATCGGGTAGTGGTACCAATGATTTCTGAGGATCAGGCCAATTCTGTCGAAGTCGAGAATGTCAAGCCTTTTCCCAATACAATTGAAAGCATCCATTTCTTAATTACTGAAAAATGCAATAAGAACTGTAGCATCTGTTATATTAATCATAAAGATCGAGAGGATTTACCACTTAAACAGATAGAAAATATTATTGATAATTTTTGTCAATTAAAAGTGTTTCAAGTAGCCATTGGAGGAGGAGAACCATTTTTAAGAAAAGATATTTTAAAAATATTGAAATATCTTCACAAAAAGAGTGTGGTGATAACTATCTCCACCAATGGTTCGCTTTTGACCAATGAAATACTTAAAGAGATAAAAATTATGGTAAAGTCGATTCAATTAAGTATTTATTCACATATTGAATCTGAACATGACCGTTTGCGGTATCCAGGGTCATTTCACCAGACACTAAGAAATATCTTGATGGTACAGCAGCAGGATATCCCTGTGGGGATTAACTTATTAGTTCAACCCTACAGTTACATCTATCTCCTTGACACACTGAACTTCATCGAGAATCTTCAGGTTTCAAGAATTAATTTAATAAAATTGAAAAAATCTTCTGATGGATTAAGAGATACTATATTTCCGTGGCAAGAAAAGGATTATGAAAAAATACAAGTAATTCTTGAAAAATTTAAGAATAAATATCCAGAAATAAAATTAAGTGTTGATTGTTCTCTTGCAAAAATTATGAGGAGCAGTGGATTACCTTTTTTACTTTCAAAAGGAATAGTTGGATGTTCTGGAGGGAAAAGTTTTCTCATAGTCAGGTTTAATGGGGATATTTATCCCTGCTGTTTTTTGAATATGCCTCAGTATAGAATTGGAAATTTCTTAAATGCAAATTTAGACAATATTGTACAGAAAATTAATTCTTTACAGGGCAACTATCCATTAAAATTTAAGGATTGTTTGGTTTCATAATAAGTATTCACTCAACCGTGTCATTGTGAGCGAAGCAATCTCGAGAATGCGGAGCTTGTTCCGAGCCGAAGCCTAGAGTGAAACGAAGGGACAGCAAGGAAGCTCCGAGTTTGCTTCGTCGTTTTCGCTCCTGGCAACGACTCCGTCCCTGGTAATGGCAACGGGTTTTATTTGGAAAAGCAAACCAATTTCACCAAGATACCTGCAAATATAAAAGTTTAAGGAAAAATTACTAAGATAATATGATTTTTCTTTGAGGAATTGAAGGGTTGAAAGGAAGTGTGAAGAGGTGTCTGAAAAGGTAAGAGCTATTTACGAAGAAGGACAAAATAAAAATCTTCCCTTAGAAAAGATCAAAATATTTACCTCCTTATTTAGGGGAAGGACTGATGTTTTTGCCAAACGATGGGAGAAAGCAGATGGTTCTGCTAGTGGTTATATTCCGGTTTGTTTAAATGAATGGAAGAGACCCCTATGTTATAAGACGAGGGGACTAAAATGTAAGGATTGTCCAAATAAAAAATACGCAAAGCTTACCGATTTATTCATTAAAGAACATTTAACGGGTAGAAAAACCATTGGAATTTACCCTCTATTAGAAGATAATTCCTCTTATTTCTTAGTGGTTGATTTCGATGGAGAAGATTGGTTGAATCAGGCCAAAAAGTTGTCGGCCCATTGCGAGAAATATCAAATCCCAGGTTATTTAGAAAGATCTCGTTCGGGCAATGGATGTCATATTTGGTTTTTCTTTCAGGAAAATTATCCGGCTTACAAAAGTAGAGCTATTTTCTTACATTTATTGAAGGAAGCTGGCAATACCGATGAATTTGCTAAAAAAGATAGTTTTGACCGTTTATTTCCTAATCAAGATTCGCTTACTCGAAAGGGAATTGGTAATCTAATAGCCCTCCCTCTTCAGGGAGGAGTAATACAAAATCAAAACAGTGTTTTTCTAAATCCGGCAAAAAATTTCACGCCCTACGAACATCAGTGGAAGTTTTTGAAGTCAATAACGAAAGTACCTGCTAACAAACTTGATGGATTATTTAATGCTCTTGCCCGATGTAAAAAAGATAACTACCCAATTTCTAGAAGAGGTGAAATACAAATTACTTTAGGAACTCATATTTTTATTCCCAAAAGATATTCGTCAAAGGATTTAGTAAATTTTTTAATTGAGAATTTAAACTTTATCAACTCAGAGTATATTCAAAAGCAAAGAATGGGTCTTTCTATTTATAAAATAGAGAAATATTTTAAGACGGTTTTAAAAGATGATAACAATGTGATTATCCCTCGCGGCTTTTTAGAATGTAGATTCCAGCGCAAACCTGCCACCTATTCCTGAACAAACCTGCCACCTATTCCAGGCTAAAGTTGCCACTCATTCCTGAACAAAGCTGCCACTTTTTAAGAAAATTCAGGAATAACTGGCAGCTTTCAACTGGAACC
>JAUWZM010000099.1 GCA_030615365.1 Candidatus Aerophobota bacterium
TTCCCTCACCTCCTGAGTCTTTCGTCCTAATTATATCAGAAACTCATCTCAGAGAAAGTGAGAGAAAAACTAATCACAATAAATTATGCTCCAACTTATGCGGGTTTCAGAGGCTAAAATCCAGTTTTCCGAACCTCTGAAGTTGTAGAGTTATCTTCCAAGAAAGACCTATATGAAATCAATGCCAAAGAATTTTGAAATTCGTTGACTGCAGGAGATAATAATTTCTATCTAAGAAATTCAGTATGCCTTATCAATTTCTGTGCCGGGGTAGTAAAATTTGAGTATCGCATTTATACTGTACCCTTTCTCAGCCATAGCCTTAGCTCCCCATTGACACATCCCCACTCCATGACCCCAGCCTTTTCCAATAAAAATAAAATAGTTATCTTTTTTCTCAACCTTAAACCGGGTGCTTTTAATCTTATTAGATCCTACTAAACGTCGAAACTCGGTTCCCGAGAGATGAATTTCACCTTTTGATGAATTGATGGCTAACTTCCCTACCCTTTCTCCTTTATCCCAATCTATTATTTTAATTTGATTGATCTCTCCTGAGATCAGTCCTTCCCCTTCAAGTACCTTTTTGAGCTCTTGCGCTTTTATTGAAAATTTCCAATGATAGTGAGGTGATTCCTGGCAAAACTTACCAGGAATAGCCTGAAGATAGAGAAGGTCTTCTCCCCAGACATCAAAACTGGCAGCAGTATAGCCTCCACAACAAGCACTAAAGTAAGCCCCGATAGGTTCACCTTGAAAGATAAGAATCTCCCCTCGAGTTAAATCCACAGCTATTCGAGCTAAAGGATCCTCCGATTCTACCCCACCATATACTTGATGCCTTGCACTATTAGTTAAATGATAATCTTCACTCGAGAAATCACTTATCTTTTTAAACGCATAGGTTCTAGCTGCAATAGCCTGAGCAGCCACACTGGCAAAAGACCAGTTGGGATCAATTTCCCACTTTATAACCCCGTAAAGATAATCCTCCAGGGGAAGCTGATTAATTATTTCTAAAATACCATTTTTTTGAAGAATCAGCATCTTTCCTCTGTATCGTCTACTATTAGCTATGCAGAAAGAGCTCTCTTGAGGAACTATCCAGATCTTTTTCCCCCATATTTTTGAGCTAAACTCTATTCCCTTTGAAGTAGCTTGTAATGAAATAGAGGAAGGGCTTAAGTTGCAATTTTCAGTCTCTCCTTTTATCTGATAAAAACCTGTAGCTCCTACTTTCGCAACCTTACCTTCCAGAATTTTAACCTTTATTACATGAGAAGTCTGGGAGATGCCAACCAGAGGAAGAAAAAATAAAATTATTATTAAAAAAAGGAAAGATATCTGGAGAATCTTATTTAGGTTCATTGAATTCATTAGGACATTTCTTTAGATAAAGGTTATCTATAAATCTTTTCAGGATTGAAAATTTTCTCTTCCACTACTTTCAAATCGTCTTTTCCAGTAACTTTTCTAAAAAAACAGGATCTATATCCCCTGTGACAGGCAGCTTTTATTTGGTTTACTTTTATCAGCAAGGCATCTCCATCGCAATCTATTCTTATTTCTTTCACCAGTTGATAATGGCCAGATTCCTCTCCTTTTATCCAGGATTTTTTCCGCGACCTACTCCAAAAGCAAGTTTTACCCGTACAAAGAGTTTTCTCTACAGCTTCCCTGTTCATCCAGGCCATCATTAAAACCTCATCTGTTGTGATGTCCTGAATTATTACTGGTAGTAATCCTTGTGGATTAAACCTTAACTCCTCCAACAGTTTCATTGTGACCTGACTAATTTTAAAGCCTCCTCTAACTTTATTCCTTCAGTATAAAGAGCCTTTCCTATGATTATTCCCTGTATATTTTCATCTCTTAAATCAATAATTTTTTTCACATCCTCTAAGGACGAGACACCCCCTGCTACAATTACATTTAAATTGATATCTTTCAAGAATTCCTCGATAAATTCAATATCTACTCCCGCCATAGTCCCACCTTTTTTAATGTTGGTAAAAACAACGCTGGTAACCCCCACATTTTCTAAATCCTGAGCTATATCTTTTGCCTCAATAAAGGTTTCTTCTTCCCATCCCTTCACGGCTAATTTGCCTTCTTGAGAGTCCAGAGAAATAATAATCTTATCTCCAAATTCCTGCACACACCTCTTCACAAAATCAAGAGATAAGGCCTTGCTTCCCAAAATGATAAAATCTACTCCTGTATCTAAAACCTGTTTGAGAGTATTCATATCCCTAATCCCCCCACCAAATTCCAGAGGAATCTGAACGTCTCTTCTTATCTTTTCTACCAGCTTAAGATGCCTGGGTCTACCAGAAAAGGCACCATCCAAATCCACTATATGCAGACGGGGAGCTCCTTTTTCTGCCCACAGCTCAGCCATAGCTAAGGGATCATCAGAGTAAATAGTTTCTTTATCCCTTTTTCCCTGCCATAATGTTACACATCGATTATCCTTTAGGTCTATTGCAGGAATGATTAGCATTAGTTAACTCCTTTAAAAAATCTTATATAACTCATCTTGGTAATGTGCAGAAAAATAATAGCTTTTATTTCCCTCAATGATACGGAGACCTTCCTTTTTTGGCACTACTTCTCCAATGAATGCACACTCTATCCCCTCTTTTTCATAGAAACTCAACAGTTTTTCTGCCTCTTTCGGATCAAGAGTTAAGATTAAAGCCCCTGAGGCTAAAAGCCCCAAAGGATCCAGTTGGTAAATATTACAGAGAATCTGAGTTTCTCTCAAAATGGGGATTTTTTCTCTTTTAACTCTTATACCTACTCCTGAGGCATAAGCTATTTCCCAGAGCCCAGCTTCAAGACCTCCTTCAGTGGGATCATGCATGCAGTGAACCTTAACCTTTTCATTGGCGAAAAGAGCCTCTTTGACTATACTTATCCCCGGAGTATAGAGAAATCTTTCCATACTCTTCAAAAGCGAGGTAGAAATTTTTCCCTTTAGCTCTTCCCTTTTTTCCTGATAAATTACACTGGTTCCCTCTATAGCTATTCCCTTGGTAAGCAGTATGATATCCCCTATCTTTGCTCCAGAACTTTTCACTAATTTATCCTTAGAAACCTCGCCTATCATTTCACCAATGGCTATGGGCTCACTTACACGAGAGGTAACTTCTGTATGTCCTCCTATCAAAGATACCCCCAACTTCTCAGAGGCTGAAAGTAATTGGTTAAAGATACTATTTAAAAAGATCCGATCCACCCGTTTTCGAGGAAGAAGAAGGGTAAGAAGAAACCAGCGTGGGGTAGCTCCCATACAGGCTACATCATTAGCATTGATGTGTACTATATACCACCCTAAATTTTGAGAAGTAAAGGTTATAGGATCGGTCTTCACCACCAGATATTTTCCCTCAAAATCTATTACCGCAGCATCTTCCCCAACTTGTGGTCCCACAATAACTGTCCTATCAAAGGGAAGAAAAGAGAAAAGTTTTTGTAGGATTTCAGGACTTATCTTTCCAGAAGGAAAAGCTTGTTCACTGTCCTTTTCATATTTTAAAAAATTCAATTCCTTAACCTCATCTTGCTCTTTATATCACCTAAGAGACACTGTGTCAACCCTAATGTCAATGCAAAGTAAATACGTCATACTTTTTGCAAGATAAAAATGTCATACCCCTGCTATAGCTAAAACATTATCTTTAGAAGGAACATCATTCCAGGTCTGGATTTCATATGAGTAGCCGCAACCTTTAGGTTGCGTTGTTTTGCGCAAATTAGTAGCATAGGCATCTTGCCTGTGTGGAACCTGCGGCTACTTATATGAATAGCTAAATTTTTCAGAAAACTTTTCTTATGAGAGAAAAATATTTCTCAATGGGTAGGGGCGACTTTAGTCGCCCTTTGCAAAGTAAGAACTGAAAGCTATTGGGAGGCTAAAGCCTCCCCTACCCAAGTGAAGAGTTTTTGCCAGCTTACCGAATCTGGGTTTAAAATTCATATCACTTCTTTGTGCCTTGGTGACTTAGTGGGCCTGAACTGTTACCTTGACTTAACAACTCCCGAGCAGTATAATAAAATGAGTTTTGAGCTAAAAATCAACATCTCACTTAAATTGCAGGTCAACAAGGAGGAGAAATAAAATTGAAAATTAATCTATCCTATGGTAAAGAATATATTGGTCTCGAGGTTCCCCAGGAGAGGATAAAAATAATACAACCTAAAAGTTCTTCCTCATCAAAAAACATTGAGGAAACTCTGAATGATGCCTTTAACAGACCCCTGGAGGAAATTAAGTTGGAGGAGGCTGTAAAGGGGAAAAAAGTATGCGCCCTGATTGAAGATGGCACACGGGGGCAACCTTATCAAGATCAAATTGAAGCTGCAGCCAGGAGATTAAAAAGAGCCAGCTTTGTTCAATATATAATAACCACAGGTTCTCACACCCCTCAAACTGAAGCAAACCTAAAGATAGTAAACTTTATCAAGCAAAGTGCCGAAAAAAATGGTTTAAACTACAATGTCTTTATTCACGACTGCGAAAGTGAAAATCTGGTGGAGGTTGGTGTAACCAGCCAGGGCACCAGGGTAGTTGTGGAAAAAAGTACTCTGGAAGTAGATTTGTTCTTCATCACTGCCAATATGAAGAATCACTACTTTGCTGGATACTGCAATGCTATCAAAAATTTTCTCCCGGGACTCTGTTCCTTCCAGACCATAGAACAAAACCATAAGCTATCTCTTGAAAAAAAAGCCACTTTTGGGCAGCATCCCTGGCACCCCAATCCTGAAAGAAGAAAAAATCCCGTAGCAGAAGACATGATTGAAGCTATGAACCTCATAGCTCAAGGAAGACCCATCTATGTTCTTGCCACTATTGGTAGTAAGAGCCTTACCTGGGCATCTTTTGGAAAAATAAAAACAGTTACTCAACGGGGAATAAAGGTAATTGATGAAACTACCAGCTTTGAAGTCACTCATTCAAAATACGTAATTATCTCACCTGGAGCTTATCCAAATGATGAGACTCTGTACATAGCTCAGAGGGGATTGGATCTTGTGAAAAGTGCCATCCAGGATGACGCAGAAGTTATGCTTCTGGCGTCCTGCAATGGTGGATATGAAGGATTGGGTCCCAGTGAAAAAGCCAAGAGATTCTTCTATGATTCCCTTACTATAGAAAAACCCAAAGGAGAGCTTGCTCCAGAAATTAAGAGAAACTACAGGCTCTTCAAGCAGAAAGCTTACAAATTAGCAGAGGTTATAGATAGAGTAAGCAAAATCTGGCTTTATTCAAATTTAAAAGATGAAATAGTGCAAAAGGCTCATCTCTATCCTACCCATAATCCCCAAAAAGTAATTAATGATTGGCTGAGCAAGGATCCCAATGCAAGGATAATAATCTTTGAAGATGCCAACAAACTGGCTATATACACTAAAAAACAATAAGGAGTCTGTAAATGAGAGAACAAAAAACACCGGCTCAATCAACCGCCACTTTATCCCATGTGATGATACCTTCTGATGCAAGTCACTATGGAAATGTCCATGGGGGAGTGATAATGAGGCTGGTGGATGAGGTTGCCTTTGTAGCTGCTTCTCGTCATGCTCGTCATAACGTAGTGACCGCATGTATAGATTCTTTGAGTTTTAAAAACCCAGTGCATATTGGTGACGTGATAATTTTAAAGGCTACTCTCACCTATGTAGGCAAAACATCTATGGAGGTAGAGGTCTATGTAGAAACAGAAAGACTAAAAACAGGTAAGATTCTTCCTGTAGCTACCGCCTACCTTACTATGGTAGCTCTCAACGAGGAAGGTCGTCCTACTGAAGTTCCCCAGCTTATCCTTCAAACAGAGAAGGATAAGAGAAAATATGCAAAAGCCAAATCTCGTCGGGAGCTAAGATTGAGAAGGTAAATCTGATTAGTTATATTATTACTCCCTCACCTTTAGTTTTTTAAATTTTCTGGAGTTGACAAAATTCTTAATAGTGATACTATTAAAACAATAATTCTATTAATAAACAAATGTGTGTATCGAAAGTAAGGAGATAGTAATGGTACGTGATGATTCTTTGAGTATCGATTTTCTTACCAAAGTTGCCTGGTTTTATTATAAGGAAAAGATGACTCAGGATAAGATAGCTTCAAAATTGAATATCTCACGATCAAAGGTTGTCCGACTATTGAAAAAAGTAGAGGAAAAAGGTATTGTTCATGTTCATATTTTAAGCCCCTCATATAATTGTCTGGCAATAGAACAAAAACTTATATCAGTTTTTAAACTTCAGGATGCTATGGTCGTTCCTACAGATTCTGAGGAGAACATCAGGCAAACCCTGGGTAAGGCTGCTGCCCAATATCTTGAGAGGCATCTCAGTAATGAGAATTTACTTGCTATAGGATGGGGAAGAACCATTTTTGAGATAGTCAATTTTATCAGGCCAAATAATATCAAAAACCTAAGGGTAGTCACCCTTCATGGAGGGCTGACTACTTCCCTTTACTTAAACCCCTATGACATCGGGGGGAGGTTAGCATCTATCTTTGAGGGGCAGTGTTACTACATTCATGCTCCCCATATTGCAGCCTCAGAGAAGTTGTGCAGATCTCTTAAGGCTGATTCAACAGTAAGGCAGACCCTGGATATGGCAAAGCTTGCTTCCTATTCTTTAGTTGGTATAGGAGAGACATCCGAGGACTCTACTTTAGTGAAGATGGGATATATTAATCCAACAGAAATGGAGAAAATTCGTCAACAAGGAGCAGTGGGAAATGTTCTGGGTCAATTCTTTAATATAAAAGGTGAGGAAATAGATTGTGAGTTGCATAAAAGGATTGTTGCTCTTTCCCTGAAGGATTTAAAGGAAATAAAGAATATAATAGGGGTTGCTGGAGGAAAGGTAAAAACAAAGGCTATCTTAGGTGCTTTACGGGGAAGATATATAAAAATCTTAATTACGGATGAGGAGACAGTGAAAGAGGTGATAAATTTAAAAACAAAGGCCTTGAAAACAAGTTAATGGATTATGAAAAATGATACGAAAATTACTACCGATACTATGTAGTGCAGTTATATGTGTAGGAATGGCAACATTGACCCTGGCCCAAACAGGTTCCGACTCATCTCGTGAACTGAAGGAGTATGAGCAACTTGACGGAGAGTGGACAAGTTTTCTTGAAGGTATGGTAAGATTAAAGGATTATCATAGTAAACGGATATCCAGTTGGGATAAGAGCGGAGGTAATCGTGATTGGATAAGCATCCCTGCTGGAGGAAAGGCAATTTTAGCTGATATCAAAAATCCCGGATGCATTCAGCACATTTACTTCACCATACTATCCCTGGATCGCTTTTACCTTCGAAATCTGGTGATTAGAATGTACTGGGATGGGGAGGAAAAACCAAGTGTAGAGGTGCCTGTAGGTGATTTCTTTGGAATTGGACATTGCCGGGTAAGGTATTTTACCTCTCTCTTGTTAACCGTGAATCCTGGTGATCCATCCATCAACACCCATGGGCTCAACTGCTATTTTCCTATGCCCTTTTCTAAAAGAGCTGTCATTGAAGTGGCGAATGAATCTGACCTTTTTGGACTTGATGCTCTGTGGTATCATATAGATTATGAGGAGTATAATGAGTTAGAAGAAGGGCTGGGTAGATTTCATGCTCAATGGAGAAGGGAGAATCCCTGTGAAAAAAGGTATATGGGATGGAACCTTACCGGAGAGGAAAATTATGTTATTCTGGAAGCTGAGGGAAAGGGAAACTACGTAGGCTGTCTTTTAAATGTGGATAACATTATTGGTGGTTGGTGGGGAGAGGGAGATGATATGATCTTCATTGATGGGGAGAAGTGGCCCCCTTCTTTTCATGGAACAGGGACAGAGGAGATATTTGGTGGAGGTGCCTGTCCTAATATAGAATACTATGGACCTTACACCGGTTTTCATCTTATTAGCCACCTTGATTGGTCGGGTAAAAATTCTATGTATAGATTTTTTGTCAATGACCCGGTAAGGTTTGAAAGATCAATTAAAGTGAGCCTTGAACACGGTCATGCGAATAACTTAGCTAATGATTATTCCAGTGTAGCTTACTGGTATCAAAATGA
>JAUWZM010000079.1 GCA_030615365.1 Candidatus Aerophobota bacterium
CCGGGGAATGTATTTTTCAAAAGTAAAGAAGAAATTGAAAAATATACCATAGAATTACTAAGAAAAATAGCTCCTGGAAATAATTTCATATTAGTGACCACCGAAAATTTTCCTTTAGATAGATGGATGGAGGGTTTTAAAATTATTGCCCATGTCCTTGAAAAGCATGGAAAATACCCTGTTAGTCTATAAAATAAAAATTTCTGAAAGTTTTTATTGTGAATAATAGTAATGTTAAAAGTAACATTAAAGAATATAGAAATCACAGAGTGCACAAAAGGATAAATTGATTCTCTGCTATTTAAGTTTTAATGATACTAAAATAAACCAATGAAGATTTAGGCGTTTTGATTATTTTTGTCAAAATTATTTTTTTGTGATAAAATATAAGTATAAGAATGAAGATAAGTGTTTTTTAAATTCTTAGTTTTGAATATATTTCTGAGAAAATTTATCTTTTTCCTATTAGATTAGAGGAGAGATTTTTATTAACAGAACAACTACTAATAGCAAAAACGCACTGATGAGGATAAGCGATGAATAGTTCAAAATGGTACTTTAACAGTATTTTCTATCAAATCTATCCACAGAGTTTTCAAGACAACAATGGCGATGGTATAGGTGATTTGGAGGGAATTATATCCCGACTTGATTATCTCCAATCCCTTGGCATTAATGCTGTATGGTTGAACCCTATTCATCCGTCACCATTCAAAGATGCAGGCTATGATATCTCTGACTATAAGAACATAGCTCCCAGATACGGAAATTTAAGTATATTTGATCGTTTAATTGAACAAGCTCATAAACGAAACATTAAAGTACTTATGGATATAGTCTTCAATCATACTTCAAATGAACATCCCTGGTTCAAGCAATCACAAAAAATGGAAAAGAATCGTTATTCCAGGTGGTATGTTTGGAGTAAGCACCCTGAGTTGATAAAATTAGACAGAGGTTCATGGGCAATGTGGACAGCGCAGCGTTACGAGTCATACTATCACCAGTTTACCTTTTATCAGCCTGATCTCAATTTTGGATTTCCAAATTTACCGAAAGAGTATGGCAACAACTACAATGATTCAGATGTAAAAGCCCTTAGAGAAGAGTTAAAAAATGTTGTCCGCTTCTGGCTGAATCGAGGAGTAGATGGTTTTAGAGCCGATGTTGCCGAGGGTTTGGTGATAGAAAATGGTAAGAAAGGAATTCATGAATATACTATTAGATTCTGGAATGAAGTAAGAAAAATCATAGACTCTTATGGGGATAAGGTTTTCATCGCTGAGGGTTTTTATCATGTCGATGATATACTAAAGGCTAAATTTAATGGATGTTTTTTTATTCCTCAAAATTGGGAATTGCTAACCCCATATCCAGAGCTATACAATGAAGGCTTCTCCTTGAAAGAATTTTTTAGTCCAGAAGGAGGGGATTTAACCTGGTTTCTAAAAGAATATTTCAAGGAGTATAATGAGGTAAAAAAACATGGTGGAATCATTAATATGATCACTGGAAATCATGATATGCCAAGGATAAGCTATGTGTGCAAAAAAGAGAATATAATAAAGGCCTATTTCGCTATGCTTTTAACTTATCCTACCGCTCCTTTTATATATTACGGAGATGAAATTGGAATGCAATATTGGAAGAATCTTCCCAGCAGGGAGGGAGCTAATTGGCGTTCCGGTTCTCGAACCCCCATGCAGTGGAGTGGTGCAAAAAATGCAGGGTTTTCCCCTGCTGATTCCTCAAAACTTTATTTTCCTGTGAATAAAGATTATTTAGTTAGAAATGTAGAGGCCCAGGAAAGCTCATCTAACTCAATCCTCAACACAGTGAAAAGGCTAATTAAATTGCGCAGGGCACACTCTTCCCTCGGGCCATTTGCTGATATACGCCATCTCTATCTGAAAAAAGGAGACAAAAGCTATATATACTCCAGATATGGCCAGGAGGATGCTTTTATAATTGCTCTGAACCCTTCCGATACACCCCGTGATTTAACGATAAGAATCAATGTTGAACAAGAAGAATTTAGAAAAGCTAAGCAACTACTACCAGAGTTATACTCTCATAAAACTTCGATAATACCAATACAAAAGGAACTTTCTTTTCATCTTCCAGCAAACTTTTTTGCTCTATATCGCATAACATAAACAGAGAAAAACCCCTGAGGAATGTAGAATTCTTACCCTGTAAGATGTTTACTATATTGCAAGATTTACATTAAATAAAGGTTACTATTCAGCCACGAATTATTGCAAATAATAAATAATATTGGTAAGGATAAAAAATAAAAATAGGAAATAAGGAAAAATATGAGAAAAGTAAAGATAGGAGTCATAGGTTGTGGAGCGATAGCTCAGACGATGCATTTACCTCATCTTTCTGAGTTGGACTGCTTTGAAATAGGAGCGTTATGTGATATCTCTCAAAAATTATTGCAGAAAGTAGGAGCTCGCTACAATGTTAAAAAGCTGTTCGTAGATTTTCATGATATAGTTAAGGAAGAGGAGATTGAGGCGGTATTAGTATTGTCGAAATATCATTTTGAGCCCGTTATTGCCGCGCTTCAGTCAGGTAAACATGTATTGGTTGAAAAACCGATGTGCTCTAGCCTCCAGGAGGCAGAGCAAATGATCGAAGCCTCACAGAAAAACAATGTCAAACTAATGGTAGCATATATGAGAAGATTTGATCCCGGATATGAGTATGCTCAAAGAAAAATGTTAAATATGAAAAAGCCAATGTTTATCAGAATTCTCGATATAATTGGATCAAACAAGGTTATTTTGAATGATATGTATGATCTTTATCAGTTTGATGATGTTCCTGCAAAGATGAAACGTGAACTGCAAATAAAGCAGGATAAAGGGATTGAAGAAGCTATAGGTAGGGTTCCAGAGAATGTGAGATTTGCATATGGTTTGCTTTTGGGGTTAGCTATACATGATATAAATACACTACGAGGAGTATTTGGCGATCCGAAGAGGATTATCTCAACTGAAATTTGGAATCAAGGTTGGTACATAACGTCAACTATGGACTATGGGAAGGATACAAAGGGTGTCCTTACTACAGGAGCCACGAACATCACAAAAAGGTTTGATCAGGAGTTCGTTGTATTTGGTGCTGATGAGATAGTTAATGTTAAATTCCCTCTTGCCTGGTGTTTAAAGGGTGTTCCAGCTGCTATTACAATTTCTAAGATGCAAAACGGTAACTTGGTGGAAAAAAGAGTATTGGCATCCTATGAAACTTCTTATAAGAGAGAATTGAAGCACTTTTACGACTGCATAGTTAATGACCGCCAGCCATTGACTGGTGCAGTAGAAGCCAGCAAAGATATACAAGTTGCAATTAAAATCATTGAGGCTTATAAAAGGACGGTTGGAATTAAATGAAAGATGTAACTCTTTTTCTCATTTAGCCTTGGTGTAATCACTCTCGCTTTGAAGAGCCAAGAATAAAAAATAAATAGATAAAGAAAAAGGTAGAAACGATTTAATAACGTTCTCAAAAAAATAAAAAATAACCTATTAGCAGGAGAGATAATTGATGAAAGTTGCACAACAAACTCTTACCTGGATAAGATATCCAAAAGACTTTACCATAGAAGAGAAGTTAGACCAGGTAAAGAAGGCAGGGTACGAGGGAGTAGAACTCATGGAGCCCTTAGATGAACTTGGTTCTCCAGAGAATTTAAAGCGCTCTTTGGAAAGAATTGGCCTTAAGCTTGCATCTCTTTCTACTGTAATTGGCTTAGGTGATAAAGAAAAACTTGAGGAGGCAAAAAGAAGAGTAGAATATGCTGCCCAGTTTGATGTGAAAGCGCTTATGGTCTGTGGAGGATTTCCCGGAAATGGTGTTAAGTTGAATGAAACGCATTTTAAAGTATTAGGAGAAGAGCTTGAAGAGCTCTGTCGTTATGCAAGTAAGTTCAACATAGAAATTGCCTTTCATCCTCATATCGGTTGTCGAGTCGAAACGAAGGAAGATGCTGATGAACTTCTCAAATATACAGAATCTCTGAAGTTCTGTCCGGATACTGCTCATCTGCAAGCAAAAGGTTCTGATCCCATTCAATTCCTCGATATATACAGGGATAAAATAGCCTATGCTCACCTTAAAGATTGGAAAGAAAATAAAAAAGTAAACCAATGGGGGGAACATTTTGTGGAACTGGGAAAGGGTGATTTAGGAATTGACTTCTCCGGATTCTTGGGTAAACTCAAAGAAATTGGCTATGAGGGATGGATAGCTGTAGAGCTTGATTCTACTACTCGTACCCCTCTGGAGAGCGCAAAGATAAGTAGAGAATATCTTAGAAAAATTGGATACTAACGGCCTATATTTGACCTAACGTTAATTTAAAATAAGATTGTTCATAGTGAACAATATACCAGGCGTTAACCATGAAATTAGGAGTTCTCACTGTCCTTTTTCAAAATAAAAGTCTCAAGGAGGCTCTGGATATAGTAACTGATTTAGGGGTTGAGGCGATTGAAATT
This sequence comes from Candidatus Aerophobota bacterium, assembly GCA_030615365.1. Next base: position 4,512 of record JAUWZM010000079.1, read on the forward strand.
GGTACAGGAGGGTATCTCGGAGATACCCATTGTAGAGTTGGTGAGCGTAAATTAAATTAGATAAAGACATCCATGTAACATGTTGTGATAATTTACCAAATTGAGAGAGATCATTTAAAGTTTTTTGAATTTGCTTATTTTTGGCAACAAGGGAAAAGCTAAAATAAGGCCGGAGGGAGGTGAAAAGGTAAGCAGGCCGTTATAGCTGGGAAATAAAGAAGGCTTTTTAAAAAGAGAGATATTGAAAAATCAGTTTCTCTTTGAGAGCTTTCTAAAAGAAAAAAAGTATCATAATAGGAGAAAAAATGATGCGAAAATTAACGGTAGTACTGTTAAGTGGGCTAATATGTCTGCTGGGAGCAGCTCCAGTTCTGGCATACAATGAAGCTCCTATGCTAAGGCAAATGGTAGCAGCAGGGGAGCTTCCCCCGGTAGAGGAAAGGCTTCCTGAGGAGCCTTTGGTAGTAAAGCCGTTAGAAGAAATTGGGGAATATGGGGGAACACTTCACACAATGGTCCGATCATCCTGGATGACTTACATGGCTGCCAATGCCATGGGAGCATACCAGGGTCTTCTCCGACTAGGGCGTGATCTTAAAAGTGTGACTCCCAATGTTGCTAAAGATTGGGAGTTTTCAAAGGATGGAAAAACTCTAACTTTTTATTTGAGAAAAGGAATGAAATGGTCAGATGGAGAACCTTTTACTGCGGATGATATATTGTTTTGGTACGAGGATTTTGTCCTGAACGAGAAGCTTAATCCAGTTGTTGGTAAAGATTTTTGTCCTGGCGGTGAGCCAATGGTAATGGAGAAAGTAAATGATTATACAATCCGTTTGAAATTTGTTGTACCGGTTCCTTTTATGCCTTATATCATTTTCCACCTCCCCTTCCGATCAATGGAGGGTTTTCCCAAACATTATCTGAAACAGTTTCATATTAAATACAATCCCAATGCAGATGAGCTGGCGAAAGAAGAAGGCTACGATAATTGGTGGGGTTTATTTAATAATAAAGCATCGTTCGGAGTTTTTGCCACGCCGACAGACACTGTTCTTCCTGTCATTACGTCTTACGTACTGAAAGAGAAAACAGCTTCTTACTTCCTGTACGAGAGAAATCCCTATTTCTGGCAGGTAGATACAGAAGGAAATCAACTTCCCTATATTGACAGAGTTTATGCTCCAATAGTTACAGATCCGGAGATGGTTACTGCAAAAATAGTAACAGGAATGGTCGATCTTGTCTATGGAACCAGTACAGGCCTCGGTGATCTCTCTGTATATAAGAAAAGCGAGAAAAGTGGTAATTACAGAGTACTTCTGTACCCAAACACCAGTGGAGTAGATATTACCCTTCAGCCCAATCAAACCTCTAATGATCCTGTCCTTCGTGAGATATTCCAAAACCTCAAGTTTCGGATTGCTCTATCTTTAGCCATTGACCGTGAGGAGATTAATGAAATGGTCTACTTTGGGTTGGGAGTTCCTCGTCAAAACACCGTTATTCCCGAAACCAGCTATTACAAGCCAGAGTTTGCTAAAGCATATGCCGAATATGATCCAGAAGAAGCTGATAGACTTTTAGATGAAATAGGTTTAAAATGGGATGAAAACCATGAATATCGCTTGCGACCCGACGGCAAGAAACTATCCTGGATCATTGAATATACTGAGCTTTTGGGATCCTGGACACCTACGGTTGAATTGGTAAAGGAATATTGGAAGGAAATAGGAGTTGATGTATCTTTAAAAACAATAGGTTCAGATTTACTTGGAGTACGTACAGCGACAAATGAGATAAACATGACTGTGTTTTGTACAGATAGGGCTGAGGTTCTTTTTCCTATAAAACCCCTTTACTATGTTCCAATGAGTGTTGGCTGGGAGCTCAGTTGGGGTACATTATGGGCTCGATGGTATACAACAGATGGAAAAGAGGGTGAAGAGCCTCCTGAGAAAGTAATGCGTCTTCTACGATTATGGGAAAAAATGAAAATTACAATGGATAAAGAGGAGAGGACTCGCTTAGGCACAGAAATTTTACGCTCACAAGCTGAAAACCTTTGGACAATTGGTACAGTAGGTTGTATACCTCAACCCATTATAGTAAGAAACAATTTACGGAACATTCCGGAAGAGGGTGTGTTTGGATATGACTTTTTAGCATCATATCCTTATCATCCAGAACAATTTTTCTTCAAACATCCGCTTCTCCCGAGTCAAAAATAGAAAAAGAACCTGAATTCAGTATTTTGAGTAATGGAGGAGTAACTCTCTTTTTGGATAGGGGTGAGTTTAGTTACCGGTTACAAAATAGAGTGGGGGGTATACCCCCCACTCTATTAGTTTACCAAATCTATGAGAAAAGATTTTAGCCAGAATTTTCCAGGTAGAATCTTTCCTCATCATTGAGGAAAAAAATAGGATGCTATTCTATGTTATCCGCCGATTTATTTATATGATTATTATTTTGTTAATGATATCTATTGTTGCTTTTGTTATCATTCAACTGCCTCCTGGTGATTATTTAACCTCTTATATAACACAGCTAAAAGCAACAGGTGCGGAAGTTGGCGAAGCGGAGATTGCTTCATTGAAAAAACAATATGGCCTGGATTTACCGATCTATGCTCAGTATTTTAAGTGGATGTGGGGGATGTTTCATGGAGATTTTGGAAGATCTTTTAGTTGGGATGAGCCAGTAAGTGAGTTGTTAGCTGAGCGCTTACCCTATACAATAATGATAAACATTTTTATTTTCATTTTTACCTATATAGTAGCTATCCCCATAGGAATTTATTCAGCCACTCATCAATATTCTGTTGGTGATTATACCTTTACTGTGATTGGTTTTGCTGGTCTGGCTATTCCTAACTTTCTTTTAGCCCTGGTGCTAATGGTTCTTTTTTATAGATATTTTGGTTTTACTGTAGGTGGCCTTTTTTCACCTCAATATTTAATGGCAGCCTGGAGTTTAAACAAATTTGTTGATATGGTAAAGCACCTTCCAATTCCCATAATAGTTGTTGGTACCGCTGGTACCGCCGGACTTATTCGGGTTATGAGAGGGTGTTTATTGGATGAGCTTAGAAAGCAGTATGTGATAACTGCTCGAGCTAAAGGAGTTGCGGAAAAAACCCTCTTATTTAAGTATCCAGTAAGGGTGGCTATTAATCCTATAATTAGCACCATAGGGTGGATTCTTCCCGCTATTGTCTCAGGAGGAACTATTACCGGCATAGTACTTGATCTGCCCACTATAGGTCCCTTACTTTACCAGGCACTATTAAGTCAAGACATGTATTTAGCAGGAAGTTGTACCATGATCTTAACCTTTTTGGTTATAATAGGCACTTTTATTTCTGATATTTTATTGATTTGGATAGATCCTCGTATTAGATATGAAAAGAGAATTTAAAGTATGAAAAAAGAAGGAATTACTGCAGAAGAAAGGTTCTATATAGCTTCTCAATGGCAGCTTATGTGGCGAAAGTTTAAGAAACATAAGTTAGCTATTTTGGGGAGTATTATATTAGCTATTTTTTACATTTTAGCTATATTCTGCGAATTTTTCTCTCCTTATGATATATACAAGCGTAATGCGAAATATGTTTATTGCCCACCACAAAGAATCCATTTTTTTGATAAAGAGGGTTTTAACTTCCGTCCCTTCGTATATGGATTTAAGCGCACCCTGGATATGAAAACCTTTTCGAGAATATACGTGGAAGATAAAACCAAAAAATATCCTATTTATTTTTTTGTCCATGGTGATAAATATAAATTCTGGAATTTATTTAAGGCAGATGTTCATCTTTTTGGGACAAAGGAGCCTGGAGTAATATTTCTGTTTGGAACAGATAAATTAGGAAGAGACCTATTTTCCCGTAACCTCTATGCTGCCCGTATCTCCTTATCCATAGGTTTAGTAGGGGTAACTCTTAGTTTTATTTTAGGGAGTATTTTAGGAGGGATCTCCGGATATTATGGAGGAACTGCTGATATGATCATTCAAAGAGTGATAGAGTTCCTGCTCTCTATTCCAACTATTCCTCTTTGGATGGCATTAAGTGCGGCCTTGCCATCAGATTGGTCCCCGATTAAAATTTACTTTGGTATAATCATTATTTTTTCCATTGTGGGCTGGTGTGGCTTAGCCCGGGTAGTGAGGGGGAAATTTTTAGAATTAAGAGAGGAGGATTTTATTATGGCAGCTAAGATAAGTGGAGTAAATGATAGGCAAGTAATCACTAAACATCTTCTCCCCTCATTTTTAAGCTATCTGGTGGTTAGTTTAACCTTAGCTATACCTGGCATGATCTTAGGAGAGACAGCTTTAAGTTTTCTTGGTTTAGGACTTCGTCCCCCAGTGGTTAGCTGGGGTGTACTTTTGAAGGTAGCGCAAAATGTAAGAACCGTTACCCTTCATCTTTGGCTTTTAATTCCAGGACTATTTGTCATCATCACTGTTTTAGCTTTTAATTTCTTAGGGGATGGCTTGCGTGATGCAGCTGATCCATATAAATAGAAAAAGGAGGGGCAAGAGTAAATAAGTCTGAGCAATCACGATTGAAAGGAAGAGATAAAGTAAATGGAAAAAGGCTTGATAATAAGTTTAATGATTTTGTTGATGGCAATTTTTACTGGTGCAGTGACGGGTCAAGAAGCTGGAAAGGGTAGACCTTTCTACATGGGGTTTACTCCTTTTCCCTGGGATATGACGGCAGAAGCTGTAAGCGCTACCTATCAGTTCATCACCGAAAATGGAGATATCATTGCTCACCACTTTGAGCAGGGAGTACCCTGGACTGAAGCGCTGGAGAACAAGCCTTTTCACCCCAACTTCGAAAATGACTGGAAAAAGCGTAAGAGTGCTTCATCGCACAAAAAGGTATATGTCTCGGTTACCCCCCTTAATCAATGGCGAAGTGGAATGGCGTTGTACCGTGGTGAAAATGAGAATATGCCTTTACCCAATAAGTTCAAAGACAGAGAGCTTGACGATCCCATTGTAAAAAAGGCCTACCTTAATTATTGCCGCCGTGTAGTTAAATATTTCCATCCTGATTATTTTGCTATTGGTATTGAGGTTAACGAGTTGATCCATAATTCTCTCCAGAAGTGGCCCCATTTCGTCGAACTTTACAAGTATACTTATACTGAATTAAAGAAGGATTATCCTGATCTTCCTATATTCGCAACGGTTACTCTCCACAATCTGACAAATCCGGATTGGAATCTTATAGTCGAACAGAAGAAAATCCAGGATTTTCTCCAATACAGTGATATAGCGGGAATCAGTTACTACTCGTTTATGGTAGGGAAGAGCTGGAAGGGGTTACTGGAGCACTCTGAGAGACCAACCAAGATGCTTGACTGGCTTCGTGAGTATACAGATAATAAGCCTTTGGCTATAACTGAAACGGGCTATCCTGCAGAAACAATTAAACTTAAAACGTATAATGTAACCATACCAAGTGATCCGGCGAAGCAAGCGACATATTTTGAAACACTTCTTGATAAGGCGACTCAAGATAATTATCTCTTTGTTATTTGTTTTCTCTACCGGGACTACGATGCATTGTGGGAGAAAATCAAGGACCTATCTCCAGAAGCGTTTATTGTGTGGAAGGATTGCGGGCTGATAGATGAGGATGGAAACCAGAGACCAGCCTATAGTGTTTGGAAACGTTACTTTTCAATGAGAAAAATTTAATGTTAAGCGAGAAGATTTTATTATTTGCGAGTAACAGGTAAGATTTCCTAAAAATGTGGAACTACACATCCGTCATTGCTAGGAGTAAAGCATGCGGTGGCACAGACATCTTGTCTGTGGAAGTCAAAGCAATCTCGGATAGGATTAGAACAGGCTTTTAAAAGCGCCCAATGAATTGGGCAACTACAATTGCCAGAGAAAACAAGAATTTCAGGAAAGCTATTACCAGAGGAAAGACAATCAAAAGCTTTACGATTTTTGATGTTTAATGATTTCTCTTCTGTCCTCTGTGGTTAAGTTTTGACAACACTAAAAGGAAGGAGTCAATTTAATGAATAAAGCAGAGAGAATGAAGGCAGTTCTTCACCGTAAGGTTCCCGATAGAATACCATGGGCACTTTACCCTGATTATTTAATATTTGGCTCAACCGAGCTTAAACTTAGAAATCATGGCCTTGGCCTGTATTGCCCAATGCCTGTTTACCGATTAAAAATGCCGGATGTTGAAGTGAAGGATGTGTTTAAAGCTGATGAGAAAAGAGGAATAAAGACTGTTACCAGAACCTATATTACCCCAAAGGGGGAACTCTCTGGGATATCAGGATTTAAATCCGAGAGGGTTTGCCATACTATGTTTATAGATGCAGCAACATCACATATCCCCGGTGAAGGTATATGGCCTATAGAATATTTTTTTAAAGAGCAATCTGATTATGAAATCTTAGAATTTATAATAGAGAATTCAATTTATCAACCCAGCTACGAGGGATTTGTTCAAGCAAGTCGTTTTTTGGGTAAAGAGGGAATTGTTATGGCATCGGTTTGGAAAACACCTTTTCAGGAAATTATTAATGATTGGATGGGACCTGAAAAATGTTATTTTGAGTATTATGATCACC
>JAUWZM010000105.1 GCA_030615365.1 Candidatus Aerophobota bacterium
AGCCCAATTATTAAAGATTAAACTATAGTAAACTATTACATCTATTCCCCTTTGATGACAAAGATCTATAATCTCCCCTAATATATCTTTTCCTTTTAATCCCTTGTGCATATAGCCTGTTTTTGTGGGCCAGTAACAGTGACCAACATGAGAGTTAGCATACACTATAGCTGTGGTAACCTTAGATAAACTTAGCATCTCTACATATATTTTGGGATCGAACTGAGAGAGGAATTCCTCATTCCAGTCAGGGGTATGCATATCAACCAGATTACGACGATAGCTTTTTTGAAACCATTTCTCTTTCATTTTTCTCCTCCACATTATTTAGATAAAGTAAGGTATTCCTTTAAAAAAGAAGCCACTGGACGTTTCTTTCCTCCTGGGTGAATCAAGCCATGATTGGGAGTAATTTTGGAAACCATAAGCTGGAAGACATAGAAACCTATTTTTTCTTTGGTGAGGATTGGTAATACATCTTTAAAAAGGGCAAGTTGAACCTCATCGCAGATAATTTGAGCATTTTCCGGTGAGAGTTTTTCTATCCCTATTGGATAAGGAGGGTTAAGACTTCCACCCACCTCAGTAATTAAGATGGGTTTTTCTTCATATTTTGATACACCCCTAACCCATTTTAGGCATTCCATTATTATTCTTAAATTATCAGGGTAAATGTGGAAGGATAAAACATCCTCAAAGGCATAAATTTCTCGGTTATGCAAAGGATGTACTACCCCAACTGTTAGAGGAATTTTAGATTGAAGGCTTCTTACAAGATTGGAAAAATGAGCCACAAACCTGACATATTCCTCTCCCATTAAAACCACCTCTTCTGGGCCAACTGCACGGGGCTCACCATTTTTGGGATGAATATGTATCCAAACTCTACAAGGTTCATTCATAATATCATAAAGGAGAATTCGCTCATCATTCTTATGAGAACCCACGATATCTTTTATATATTTCTCATAATCTTTCCAATACTTCTCGCCTAATAACTCATGGCCGGGATTAGCTATCCACCCTTTGACATAGCCTTTTTTGATTTCATCAGAGAAGCCAAAGCAGCCATCAAACAAGATTAAAATTAGCTTAATTTTATGATTAGCACAAAGGGATAAAAAATTCTCCAGTCTATTTAAAAAATCCTGATGATTTTTCTTATATACCTGGTAATGCAAAAAAACTCTTAGACTGTTTAAACCCAAATCTTCAGCGTATCCTAACTCCTGGTCAATAACCTCTCTTTGATAATTACCCCACATATCAACGGGATTTTTAGCATAAGAGGGAACATAATTAGCCCCATAAATTTGCTTGCAAACCTTATAAAGATCTTTATCCATTATTTATATCCCCTTATATATTGGATTTTGAAAACTTTTGATAATGTGCACTACATTAAACAAGTCTTCTTTTGTATCTGCTAAGTGAATGTGCATTATCCTGCAGGCAAATTTTTTATCACCTTTTTACTCCTTATTCTTTTATTTTTCTAATTTCGTCTAATCTAATTATTTTTTTCCAGAATCACCTTCCTTTCTTAAAATTTTTTTCACCTTACCTTTTAGCTTCCTAAAAAAACAGCTTTACTTATAATCCAGAGCTAACATTAAAAAGGTCTCCAATTTAGGAGAGGTGAATTCCAGATAGTCTTTTTTCACCTCATAGGTTAATTCTTTTTCCTCAGGAAGTTTTATTAATCTCTTAGGTTCCTTTCCATCCAGTCTTACCCTTAGTTTTATTCCTTCTATCGGAATATTAGGAAGTTCTTTTTGAAAGTTAAGAAGGTTAATAAGGTAGCGCTTCTTATCCTTTTTATGAAAAGAGGTTATCTCTACCGGTTTAGGAGCATCTGCTTCCAGGAAAAATGGCTTTGGAGAAAGCATCTTCATTAAATTGATGAAGATTTTTCTATGAGCCTCTGGCTGTGCTGTTTCCAAATCTGCTGTGATATAGAGGACCTTTCCCCTGCCGTACTCATTCAAAGCAATAGCAGGGTAATCAGTAAGAATACCCGGAGGATCGTCGTGAGTGCAGACAAACCGAGTTGTATCCTTGGGATCAGTATAGGGAAGGGCAAGGGTTGCCAAAATTTTTACTTTTTCCTTTGCTTTCACCTTAAGTTGGGAGTTAAAGATAGTCAAAGGATATTTGGCAGAGCAAGAGCTGAGAATATTCTTTCCCTCCTCAGTGGGAGAGAAGTAGGTAACCTTTTCTCTTGTTTCACCTAGATAGGAAACACCCAAAAGCTCAGACAAAAGAAAATCTTTTCTCTTCTTCCCATCCTTGGTAAAAACAGATGCATACTTGCTGACATAGAGACTTCCTCCCGAGGCAACAAAGCTCTTTAGCGCCTCGATTTCCTCCTCGTCAATGATGAGCAGGTTGGGAAGGATGATGATTTGATAGGAGGAAAGTTCCTTGAGGTTCTTTTTAGTAATAACCCCAAAGGGGATATGGTTATACAAGAGGGATTGAGCAGCACCGCGCGCAGCCTGAGAGTGAGGAGAAAGAGAACGCGGGCGTTTTTCTGTTATCTCACTTACCTTTTTTCCATTATCTTCCAGATAGATCCTTGACTCAAGACCAACGTATATACCAACATCCTGACAGGGCTCTCCTCCAAGATATCTTTCATACTTTTGCGTTTCTTTAAAAATCTCTCCTATCTGCTTATAAACCTTTTTATCTAAGGTTCCTACAGGGTCAATGGTGTGGTTAAGACAAAAAGAGCTGCCATTAGCCAAAGATGCATACACCTGTGCCTCTAATAGTTCTTTAGGTTTCATGGTGATGTGATCCTGGGAGTTAGGAAAACAGGCAGAGGTTATGAATTCAGAAGGTACATTCTTGCCCAGTTTGTAGAAAAGCTTAGAGAAAAAAGATTGTTGCAGGGAATCTTCATAGAGGTCCGCCGCCATATAGTCGTTTTCCTTGGCTAAGTCAATGCTTGCCCCCAATATCCAGTTCCATAAGAATGCACCGGATTGGTGGGTAACTGTAATAGTTGGCTTTAATTTCTTTGCCGTAGAGGTAATCAAAGTGGCAAATTCTGCCAGCCACTCTTCTCTTTTTCTTTGAAATTTAACCCATCCTGGATCTTCCCAATTGATGACTGTGGGAATCTCTCCCCCTACTTCCAGGGCATATCTTTTCTGGCAATGAGAGCAGTAGCACACATCAGGCCAGAAGGTCATATCGAACCACATACCCTCAAACTCATAGTTCTTACAGAGTTCTTCAATTTGTGCCACTGCAAAATCCCGATAAGGAGAATTAGGGCAACAGATAAGAAGGCGAGAAGACCAAAGACGACTGCCCTCCTTTCCCCGAGCATTGATAATTCTCCAATCAGGATTATTGTTATAGGCCCAATTGTTAAAGATTAGACTGTAGTAAAGTATTACATCTATCCCCTTTTGATTACAAAGCTTAATAACCTCCCCCACCATATCTTTTCCTTTTAATCCCCTATGCATATGGCCTGTTTTAGTGGGCCAGTTACAGTGACCAACATGAGAGTGAGTATAGAACAAAGTTGAGCTAACGTTAGCAAGAGTTAACATATCTACGTATTTTTTGGAATCGAACTCAGATAAGAATCTTTTATCCCAATCAGTGATAAACATGTCAACTATATTGTGTCTATAGCTTTTTTGAAACCATTTCTTTTTCATTTTTTTCTCCCCTTTTTTTATTTTCTAGTCTAGTCTATTCTTATCTCGTCTAATTATTTTTTCCAGCATCACTCAGTCCAGCTCTTTCACGAAAACCTTTTAACATATCGTCATTGGGAATAGCTAAGTAGTATTGTTTCATTCGATTGAACTGTTCCTGAAACATACTTTTCTTAATTGGATACCACAAAAATTAAACGGTGTAATAACCTCTGCTGTTTTGTATCTTACTTTTTCTTTAGCCTTAATTTCCATGTAATTCCTCCTGGTAGTACATAATTTTGATTTTTCTTTAGACAGGCGAGGGTTTCTGCTTAAAAGATAAAAACAGAAACCCTCATTGCTTTCTTTCTTACTATTTTTTCCAGAAGAATTGGTATATGCGATTAAAATTACCGCATCCTACATCAGGATTATCAACACTATAAGTATCGGTATTGACGTTTCCCAGGTTAATATTCGTTATAGCAGGAAAAGGCGGCAGGCCTATAACACCAATGTGCCAAAGCCCTTCAGCCCAGATATCAAAGACCTCTGTTAGCACTTTGTTTCTTTCCTCTTCTGGAAGGAATGGAACATCATCGTACAACGAGGCCATTCTTTTTACCTCATCCGGTGGCTCTTCACCTTTTTCACCATTCGTGTTCAACCAGGTCATCCATTGGGGAGCCCAGAGCCTTCCCTTGACAGAGGCATTCATACCTGCTACAATTGAGGGTTCTGAAGATTCAGAGTAACCCCAGAGGGCAATCATATATGTACCCCCGGCAAAACAAGTATGCATATACGTAGGGTCTACCGGATGAATGGAGACCTTAATCCCAACTTCTTCCAGGTATTCTTTAACAATTTCGGTTGAAGCACCTGGAGTAAGTATCGTAAGTATCACCAGAGAGAGGGGTTTACCATCAGACCTAAAGCGATACCCTTGTTTATCCCGTTTATTTAAACCCATTTCATCTAAGAGTTGATTAGCTTTTTCTGTATCATATTCAGTATAAGTACTGCCCCATTCCTCTTTGTAAAAGCTACAACTTGGATGAATTGTTGCTTGACGTCCTACACCTTTTCCATAAAAGAGAATCTCATTGATTTCCTCACGATTGATTGCTAAAGAGAATGCTCGGCGAAATCTCACGTCTCTCAAAATGTCACCTATGGCCGAATCCTCATTGTAATTCTGGTTAATTAGATAACCAACTTCTGAACCGCGGAGATTCTTAGCTAACCAAACATAATACCCTCCTTTTTCTGCTCCTCCCATAAGAACAGGATAATCTGCTGGACTGGTAATCCAAGATTCATAATCATATTCTCCGGCTACCATTCTCAAGATAAGCGTTTCTTTTGTTGTAAATATAGTAGCTTTAATCGTATCGATATAGGGGAGTTGATTACCAGCAGTATCTATCTTATAGTAGTAGGGATTTCGCTCGTATACCACTCCTTCGGTGAGTATTTGCTTGGTTACCCAGGGACCAAGGGAGGGGATATCTGGATTTGGTTGCCTAAGCCCATGGAAATATCTTTTGACATTAAAAAGCTCCCACCAATGGTCATAATTATTCTCTTTTGCCAATTCATCTGCTTCAGTATTATAATCTATATGATACTTTTCAAGAGCGTGCTTAGGCAGGAAAATATAGTTTTGGCATCCCTTAATTAAGGTACCAGATAGATACCAAACTATACTCCAATAGGGTTTGCTAAAGTGGAAGCTAACTGTGTAATCATCCACTTTTTCTACAATCATTAACTTTCCACCTGGCATAAATTCCTTAGGCTTAACTGGTGCAATTTCATCATTTAAGATCACAGCTTCCCAGTAGAAAAGGATGTCATCTGCTGTAAAGGGTGCACCATCTGACCATTTCATTCCTTTTCTTAAGTACAAGGTAAGAGTCTTTCCTTCGTCTGAAAATTCCCAGCCTTTGGCAATATTCGGAACTACTTTTTCAGCCTTGCGATTTAAACTAAGCATATACTCCATCGTGTAAACTGAAGCTTCAGCCCAGAAACCCATATTTAGCATACCCAGACGAAGAGTTCCTCCATATGTTCCAACCTCCTCAAATGGTTTATCCACCAAAGGTTCTTCAGGAAGTCTTTGCTCTATTGGCGGAAGCTCACCGGCAGCTACTTTTAATCTGAGCATAGGGGCTTCACTGAATTTCTCTATTTTGTTTCCTGTAGCTTCTTCATACTCTTGAAGAGTAGACCACTGCCAGGTTGTCTCAGCTAAAAGTGGAACTGCTGAGAACAGGCATATTGCCCCACTTAACAAAACAACCATTAATTTTCTTATCACTTTTTTCCTCCTTAATAAGATTTATTTTTTTATATTATGAGCTACCGACCTGTCTATCTCTCACCTCCTCCTGGCCCTATTTTTAGTTCTTCGGTTATCGATGTCCTGGCAGTTCATCTCTTACAATGACTTTTCTTTAATCTCTATCAAACTACTTGCGGTTTCCTCATCGGTAATGAGTATCTTTATAAATCCGCCCTGAATGGTACCCAAAATAGCCTTTACTTTGTCTTTTCCTCCAGCTAGCCCTATTACATTTTCCATTGGCCTCAAATCTTCTATAGGTAAAGCTACTATCCTTTCGTGTAAGTCACAGTCTACTTTTTTACCTTCTATATTAAAAAACTGGGCTAAAATATCTCCCACTGCTCCCTGTCGACGCAGTGTTTCTGTTTCTGTTAAACTTATGTATCGCATCTTAACCAGAGTTGATTCCCCTGCTGTACCTGCACCTATACTTACCATAGAATAATCTGCTTGCACGGCCATTCCTAAAGCTTGTCTTATTGTTACGTCGGACTTAAAAGACCTACACAACTCTTTAGAGGCTGTAATGGCAGGTGCATGAATATAGTAGCACTTTCCTTTGAAGGTATCGGCTAATTTACCACCAATTTTGTAAGGATCTAAGAAAAAAGAGGGAGTTAACCCACCAACTAAAGTTACTATTCTTAAGTTACTTATTCTATGAGGATTGATAAACTTAACCACTTCGGAAATAGTTTGACCCCAACCTACAGCAAATAAATTTCCATTTTTAAGGTGTTTTTCCAGGTATAAAGCGGCAGCTTTCCCTAAGGATTCTCTGAGAGTATCTTCTCCATTTGATACAGGAATTACTAAAGCATCCTTTAAATGAAAGGTTGAAATTAACTTTTGTTCTATTGACAAACAATTATAAAGAGGTGTTGTAATATTTATATGGACCATACCCTCTTCCCTTGCTCTTTTTAAAAGCTGCAAAACTCTAATTCTGGATGTCTCAAACTTCTTTGCAATTTGACTTTGGGTCATATTTTGCTTATAATACATCCAGACTATTCTGCTAAGAAGATCTATCTCAGAAGGGTCTTTTAACATTTTGAATACGTTCCTGTTTATGTAACATATGTTTTAAATTTTTAACTAATGTAAATTATATATTATCTAAAAATTTTGTCAAGGGATTTTTTTAGGCAGATTCCCTTAAAATTTTTAAAGGGGATAATATACAAGAGATTAAATTTGCACAATGGTTTTTTAATAGGAAGTTTTTTAAGTTCTGGTCTTTATTTTTGAATTTTAGGGGATAAGTTCTTTTTCACTTTGCTATCTTTGTAAATTATCTTCAGGTCAGCATCCCTGGGAAAATAATCTCAAATTTTGACGAAATTTCTGTTCTTGATTTCTAATAAAATACATGCTATAATAATTAAAAGTAACTGTTTAGCCACGAATTTGCACCAATGAACACGAAATAAAAGCAAAGTTTGGTGTAAAGATTTAAAAGACGTATTATACAAAAAATTGATGTGAAGAGATTGTTAAATAATTAGATAATTATTGGCGATAATTAGTGGCTGAGTAGTAACAAAATAAAGAGGTGGTTTAAGAACTCCCTTTTTCTACAGAAAAGTGGATAAAGGGTCTGTAAATGAGAGGTAAGTTGGGAAAGAAAAAGTAGAAGTTGGACAAAAAAAGGCGAATATCGGAAGGATTTTACGTATCTGAGCGCT
>JAUWZM010000012.1 GCA_030615365.1 Candidatus Aerophobota bacterium
TTTTATCTTTATTTTAACACAAATAAAGATAAAAGTCAATAAGAAATACCGAAAGATTTATATAGTTTTATCACTGAAAATCTTTCAAAAAATAGACATTTTTGACTGTTAAAAAATTTTCGTGCAAAAGTTGGTTGACAAGAAACGCGCGAGCAAAAGCACCAAGGTTTCGATTGCCTTGCCGATTGGCTCAGAAGAGGAACGCTCATATCCGCTGCATTGTTACCTGCCGCTGAGCGAATCCGACACAGGCTTGCCGTTTATCCTTCAGGGAGATTTCATTCCAACGGCAGACAGAAAACATATTCAGATGGATTTACTGTGGAATAAGGAGATCGTGGAAAATCTTGGAATCTTACTCGCAAAGATTATCGAAACCTGCACCAATCACGAAAAAATAGCACTCGAATTTCATGAATTAATCCCCTGGGAAAAAAATATCAGTTCTTTCCTCGAAGCGTTTACAGATTCATTCAAAAGCGAAATCATCAATACGAAATTCAAATTCGGAGACTATTCGGACACAATCTGTCTGAAGGATTACATTATTTGCGATCCCGCTACAGGTTTTCTTACCAGCAAAGACCTACGTTTAGCCAACCTTAACAGGTACAGCCTCTTGTTTCTGGTTAGGAACTCAATCCTCAGAAGGTGTCTCGAATGGATTGGCGTAAGAAGACTATCGTCCAAAGGAATATTTCGGATTCTTCTGAAGAAAAAGGAAAACAAGGATATTGACCCTGTATGGGTCTTTAACTGTTACTACAGCTTTGCTACCGCTAACAGTAACCAAGAGATAGGTGATCATACTGTAGAACTGATGCACACTAATGAATGGATGTTGACGAACAAGAGAACTTTTTGTGTACCTCATGAGAAGTTGTATTTTAGAATGCCCAAAGCTAAAAGTGAGATACAGCACATCGAGGATTTCATCGAAGTTCAATTCCTACACCCAATTTTTACAACATTCAACGGTAGCTATAAATATTCTGTAGACAGAAGCAAAAGAGAAGCCATCAGGAGCTTTTTAATTGAGAATTTCTCCATTAAAATTCTTGAAGACGAAGGGCACCTGATTAGAAATCTTGTGGTACCTTTACTTGAATCTGAGCAGTTGTCGCGAGAAAAGAGGATTCAATATTTCACGGCGCTTCTTTTTTACCATGCTAAGCTGCGAAAGAAACTAATGAAAGATGCAGGATATAGAAGTGATTTCGAGCGAGGGAAAAAGCGATTACAGGAGATATGTAAAAATATATTTGTACCTGTAACGACTTTCAATGTCAAAACGCATAGGCAAAGCCCTGCTGGTTTAGGGCAGGTTGAGCAAGTATATCTGAGGGGAAGGAAAAATCACCCAAGCATCGCCTTCAATATATTCAATAACACGCCTGGGGTCTATTTTTTGTCCCCATCCTTTTATAAAAGAATCAGTGACCGCATTGGTTTTGATGACAGGGAGATTCTCAACGCTCTGGAGCATATTGGGATCATATCAAATCTGAAGGTGTTGGAGAATAAGTATTCCAGGGATGACGATACACCTTTTTGGGTTAGACGGGACCTCGTCAATTGGAAGCTCACCGACTATAAAGTTCCAGGTTTGGATAAACTGAATCTAACGGCATTAAGGGAAGAACCCAAAGTGATCTACGATATCTTAAAGGACCTATCGGGTAAGTATAAAGCGGAAAACAATGGAAAAAACTTTCTAGAGGCTATCTTCACATCAAGCAGGATTTTCAAAAAGTATGATTCCAGCGTGGGCATAGTTCTCAAACGCATCGAACTCAGAGACAGAGAAGGCAAGGAACACCATTTAAGGGATTTTGTTGTCGGAGCCAAAATCGCAGCATTAATTCCACATCATTCGCTCCTCATTCCGTTCGACACGAAAGGAATGAGGAAGTTCTTGAACGACCTGAACATGAGGGATGAGCCCACAAAAGAAGAGTTGATTGACGCCATAGAATACATGCAGAAAAAGTACGAGGGAAAGGAGAAGGATATTCCTCGTTCAGAACTTTTACGTCTTTGTGAAATTTACGAGTTTTTGTCTACTTTTGACTTTGTATCGCCAGATATATTTCTCAGGTCAGGTTATTTTCACTCGTGCTGGTTTAAGCCAAAAGAATGTTACTGGTCAGATCCAACGACACAGTTTAGAAAATGTCATGCGATAATTGGAGATTTTTATAAAACCTTGGGAAAGGATAATCCTGAGTTATTTCAAAAATTTGGCGTAAACCCATCTCCTTCTGTGGAAGATGTTTTCAACAGATTCTCCGCGTTGAGGAAAAGAATAAACAAGGTTAAAAGCCTGCCAACATATGAAGAGATAACTGAAGTGAGATGGTATTACAAGTATTTGGCTGGGAAAGAAATCCCGCAAAAGATGAAAACAAGGAAAATATTCCTGACAGATTCAGGGAAGATGGTTGACAGTAGCAGTATATATACCTGTCGCAACATGGAACTGCACAAGGTGTTTTCCAGAAGGTTACCAGATAAGGTAATCAATCTGAGTATAATTCAGGAATTTCCCGGTGAGTTAGAAGAAACATTCAGCATCGAAAGCATTGAGTCAAATCTTAACATGAATTCAATTCCCCATGGGACGGAGAATAATGATTTAACTATTTTATTCAGATTGCTCTTGAAAATGGTGGCTACGTATGAATATAGTAGGGGGCGCGATATTCATAAGCATGACGTTGCTCACTTACAAGAACTCAGTGAGAAAATTAAAGTTATCGATGTCGAGAAAATAGAAATTGAATTAGATGAAGATGGTTCTCCATTTAGAGTTGTCATAGATACGTTATTTGTTAATGATAACCTGTACCTTACCGATATCAGGGACAGCGAAAGAGTATTATCGAGAATCAGGGAGTACGCGATAAACACTATTTTCAAAGGATATTCGAACGACACAATGAATTTTGCAAAAGAATTAATGGCTGATGGGTTGGATATCGACAACATTCAGGAGTCCTTCTTTAAGCAGGGCTTCTCAAGAGACCACATCAGTCAATTCCTTGATGGGATAGAAATAATTAAGGGGCTTCAGTCTGAGGAGCGGGAAGGCGAACCTGAGGATACGTCTGAAATATCGGAGACGGAAAAGGAGGAAGGAAAAGAAGAAGAAGAGGAGGAGGAGAAAACTCGTGGAGAAAGAAAAGCGGAAAAAAGGGCAGACAGATTATTCCCTCAACTTGCTAATCCCTTTGAGTACGAGGTAGGCGAGATCAGGGAATCAAAAGTCGGTGACGGCAAGGGCAAAGAAATCGGATTCAGAAAAAAACGGAAGGGGAAGGCGAAAGTGCCAGGTAGAGTACATCCTCCCCCTCCGGTGTCCAACCTTGGTGTTGAGGAGATAGGGATAGAGTTTGTTAAGATGGCTTGCAGGGAATTGTTTGACATACAAAAAGAAAATTACATCAAAGATGTTCATAGAGATTTGAGGGAGTATGATATACTTCTTTGCTTTGGCCAAGACAGAAAATATATTGAAATTAAAGCGTCGCTCTCAGAACCAGTGCCAGGATTAACCAGAGATCAGTTTGAGAAAGCAAAGGAGGAAAAGGAAAACTATTATCTATTTCTCGTGGGAAATATTCAATCGAGTATAGGTGAGGTATACATTCGATACATTCAAAATCCGGCTTCACATAAACACGTACGACTTGGTGGTGCAAGATTAAAAGAAATCAATTGGGTTGATTGGGGCAACATTAAGTTTAGTAAAAAGAAAAAGGAGCTAGAAAAATGATACTTAATGCGTGGTGCTCCGAGCAGATAGAGAAATGGATAGGTTCAAGAGCAAAGATGCGCAGGGGAATGGAATGAGGAGACACACACAAAAGAGATGCCCAATGCCCAACAGACCAAAGATTTCGTCTATGACTCTGCGGAAACCTTGGTTTTCCTTGCCTCGCCTTTGGCTCGGTCATATAACACGGTGCATACGGCTCGCTTTGTTGCACTCGCTCGACCCGAATTGCTCCGCTCCGCAACCTCGCATACACCGAACCCGTTATACGCAATCGCCCTTGATTGAGGAGGTTTAAAAATGTTCGGATTGCAAGAGTTGAAAAAGAAGGTTGAGGTAGAAGGGGATACAATCGTATGCCCTGTTATCGGATGTGAAGCCCGAGTTAAAAAAATGGTAAAAGGCGTTCCCAGATCATTGGATGCTTATCTTGAAAAAAGAAGAAACGATAGAGAAAGATTTGCCCAATATCTCTGCAAAGAGCACAAAATCTACATCACACGAACCACTTTTATTTATGGGGATTTGAGAGATAATTTACTATGGTATGACATGGACAAAGATCTTCTCGATAAAATAATGGGAGTCAAGAGAGTTAGAGCACAACTGCACCACGACAATAGTGAAGATGCTGTTACTTGGAATGTTTTTAGATTTTTAGAGAGAACTAAATTGCTATCTGGATTCTTAGAAGAATTGCGCAATTCTCCAGTGAAAAACCCTGAAGTAATTTACTGGTCTTACTGGTCATATCCACAATCTCAGCAAAAGGTGTGGAATGAGCTGGAAAGGGCAAGAAAAGAATTTGAGGAAAGATCACAAAGAAGTTCCGAGCCTGATTTAATTGTTAAAAGCGATGATGCTCTCTTTTTTATTGAAGTAAAACTAACAGCCTTAAATAAAATTGATTTCAATAAAAATCATACAGCAGAAGATAAAGCAGAAAGGGTAAGAAGATACAGTAAAGGTGATTATTTCCTGAAGCAATCTGTTGAGCATATTATAGATGCCGGTTATTATCAGTTAATGAGATTCTGGTTAATTGGATCCTGGATAGCAAATAACGAAAATCTGGATTTTTATTTGCTGAATCTTGTGAGAAAAGATGAAGAAAAGGATATAGAGTTGGAATTCGGAGAGTGTATTGAGCAAAATGAAAATAGGAAATTTATGAGAGTAACCTGGGAAGATATTTATAAATACATTTCAGCCACTGATATGTTGGGTGAAGATAAAGATAAAATATTGAGATACTTTAGGAATAAAACTATCGGATATCCTATAAATGGGGAATTACAGAAAGCATTTTCAATATAATGACGAGCGATAGCAGATAACACAGCATACACGCTTCGGGCTTACTTACGCCCTTGCCCAAAAAATCAATTCCAAACAAAAAAGCATTTCTCATTATGAAACCGGAACATCAGTGAGGATTGAGAAGGAAGACTATAGAATACGCCCCCTTTTATGAGAAAGGTGGGCTTATAAAGATACATCAATAATTTGGCGAAGATTTGGGCAGCATCTTAAAAAAGTTAAATGAGGCATTGGTAGGATGATAGAAAAGGAGTTTCAATTAATTCTGGAAGAGGGCGAAGGCTATAAAATAGAATTCAAGAAGTCCTTATCCAATATTGATAGAGAATTTGTCGCTTTCTCCAATACCTCAGGTGGTAGAGTATTTCTGGGGATAACCGATGGTAGGGAAATAAAAGGAGTGAATATCACTGACAAACTCAAATCTCAACTTCAAGATATAGCAAATAATTGTCAATCACCTGTCAAAA
Source organism: Candidatus Aerophobota bacterium (assembly GCA_030615365.1). The sequence continues at coordinate 5,566 of JAUWZM010000012.1, forward strand.
TATTTTTTGATGAGTTCAAAAGTGTATTAGTCATACACGTAAAAGAAGGTGAGGATAAACCCTATAAGTGTTCTTCTGGTTTTTATACCAGGGCTGGTCCAAATTCCCAAAAACTCAATCGGGACGAAATTATTGAATTCTTCAAAGCCGAAGGAAAAATCAGGTTTGATGAACTGATAAACATAAAATTTGATTATGCTACACACTTTGATTTGAAAAAACTTGATAAATTTCTCAAACTTGCTGGTACTTCAAAGGTTCTGGACACTCCTTCTATACTGATGAATTTAGGAGCTGCGGAAAAACAGGAAGGCAAAGTTCTTTTTAATAATACAGGTATCCTCTTCTTCTCGGAAAACTTACAGGATATCTATTTTCATGTAGCAGTAACCTGCGCCCTTTACAAAGGAACTGAAAAGGTAGATGTTCTTGACCGCCGTGATTTTAATGCGGACATAATTGGCAATATAGATGGAGCAATGAATTTCCTCAAGCAGTATATCCCCGTAAGATATGAGATGACAGGAATGCCAAGAAGAAGGGAAATTCCCGAAGTTCCCTACGATGCTCTGAGAGAAGCAATTGTAAATGCAGTGGCACATAGGGACTACTTTGAAAAGGGGGCAAATGTGATGGTGGAGATGTTTGACAATAGAATTGAGATAACAAATCCTGGTGGACTTGTGAAGGGGTTGAAGCCAAAAGATTTTGGAAAGAAGAGTGTTTTGAGAAATCCCAATATTGCAAACCTTCTTCATAGAATTGGATATATTGAAAAGATGGGAACAGGAATTAACAAAATAAGGCATCTAATGGCTGAAGCAGGACTTCCGCAGGTGGAATTTGAATTTAATCATTTCTTTACTGCTACTTTTAAAAGACCTGAAAGGCCAAAATGGGAATTGAGAAATGTCGGTGTAAATGTCGGTGTAAAAGGAAAAAGATTGCAGAGGATTCTTAAAATTCTTGAGAGTATAAGCAGAGAAGAGCTCTTCGTTGATACACGATTAGCAGAAAACCTTGGAGTCTCATCAAGGACTATAGAAAGAGATTTGTCATTACTCAAGAAAAGGGAAATTATTGAATTCATTGGTCCACCAAAAACAGGACATTATATTCTTACTGAAAAAGGTAGAAGGTTAATCACTCAATGAGGCATTAACAATATGAAGGAGATTAAAACAATTTGCCAGAACTACCTAAAGGATGGGTGTGGATAAAGATTGATAAAATTGCAGATGTAAGATTTAGAGGAAAAATAGGATTTTATGAGAGGTATCTCTATCTTACAATATTATAACATACCCAGAGCTCTCATATCATATAACCTGACAAACCTAACCAGGTTTAGATAATCATTACATCACATTTACGATAACGCTTCCCCAGATGGTTAGGATTACATTGCCGAAAGCGAAGCAGGCAGCATAGCCTATTGCGGGGACAGTGCTATTCGATTCTTCCTTTAGGGCATTAAGTGCTGGTGTTACGGTTCCCGCACCAGTCATTGCTCCAAAAAGAAGAACGGGATTTAATTTAAGTACTAATCTGCCAAATGCTATGCCGATGATGTGAGTCGAGAGTGTTAATATTACACCGGAAATAAAAAGCGAGCCTCCCGTCTGCTGTAAAGCGTGGATTGCTTTAGGGCCTGCAATAAGCCCTACACATGCGACAAAAAGATTTAATCCTAAATCGGTAAATATCCATTGAGCTCCGCTTGGAATCTGTCCGAAAGTAGGATGAAGGGACCTTAACCAGCCGAATATAAGACCCGATGTTAGCACTCCTCCGCCGACTCCGAGTGTTATGGGAATTCCCGCTACTTCTACCATTAAAAAGCCGAGTAGCGTTCCTAACACGCAACCGATTCCAACCATTATGAGATCCGTCATTACGGTTGGTCTTTCAGGATACCCCAAGTACTTAACGAATTTTTCTATGTCATCTTTTGCTCCGGCTACGCGCAAAATATCGCACCTGTGAATAATGGTATTTCTTGTAAGCGGCAGTTCGTGGCCCTGGCGCGTAATGCTTCTTAAAAAACAGCCATACCCGTGTCTTTTACTAACGTCGCCGAGTGTTTTACCAATTGCCTCTTTATTCAAAACACAGATATTGAGGATTTCTCCGATAATATCGACTACTTTTCGGTCGTCAACTTCGGGCCCTATCACCTCATCTGCATTAAGAAACTGACCCCGGTCTCCTATTATGGCCAGTATATCGCCGGATTGGATAACGGTATCGGGTTTAGGTACAATGACTTCCTCGCCACGCTTTATCTTATCCACGGCAACAGGCCCGGAAAACGTTGCCTCAAACTCTGATATCTTTTTACCAGCTATATTAGCATTTGTAACTTTGTATGCACGCAGATTAAGTTGCTTATACCAGTTGAAAAGTTCGGGGCCTCCTTCGTCCGTGCTGCCTGACATCTCTTTCTCAATCTTTCTTGCTTCATCTCTAAGGTTTATTTTCATAAGTCTTGGAATTAATTTATAAAAAACAACGAGGCCGGCTGTTCCAAAAATATAAGTAATTGCATAAGCGATTGCGACATTGCTTTCGAGCGTTGTCTTTTCTGCTGCAGATATAGCCAGGTGTTTTATGGCGCCTTCGGCTGTACCAATTACTGCTGATTGGGTAAGCGATCCGCCGAGTAAACCTGCGGTTATACCTTTATCAAATCCGAAAAATTTCCCTAAAATAATGGCAATGGCTAACCCGACTATGCCGACAAAAAGCGATATCCCCAGATATTTTATTCCGTCTTTTCTAAGTCCACTGAAAAACTGCGGCCCGACTTTATATCCTATTGTGAAAATAAATAATGCAAAAGCAACTGTTTTTAATAGGGGTGACACATTAATGTTCATCTGGCCGATAACCAAAGCTGCAACAAGAACCCCTGTAGTTGAGCCAAGGTTGAAGCCGAAAAATTTGATTTTACCTACGAAATAGCCAACCGCTATTGCTAAAAATACAGCGAGTTGCGGATAATTCTGGAAAAGTTGAACTATATTGTCTATCATAACTTTCTCTTTTTTAAGTTAGCTTTTTGAGGACTTCCAGCACTTGTGATAGTCTTCTAAAAGGTCGCTTATTCCTTTCCCTATGTCGTTATAAGCTTTATCGGGGAGATTTGCAAGTGATACGCGAACTGACATATTCGGTGCGTCAAACCCACCACCATCCATGAGAACAATGGATTTTTTCTCTGCTAATCTTACTACAAAATCAATCGGTTCGTAGGTTTTCACGAGATAATCCTCAAATTCCTTGCTGTATCGATTTCTCGCAAGTGCGGGTATATCAATAGTTGCGTAGTAATGCGCATCATATTGATTTTCCGGATGAGGTATCCCTAGCGCAGCATAAAGAGTCCTGAACCGCTTGGTTACAATATCTTGTGCTAATTTTTTATACTCTCCTTTCTTATCGATCAGGCAGTAAAGCGAGAAAAGAACCATCAAAACCTGTTGTGGAGTTGAAAGGCCGGCAGTGTGATGAAGAGCTACGGATCGACTATCTGCTACCATTCTATCTATAAGCTTCATTTTATCCGGTTCGAGTATTACAGTGCTATAACGCTTGCGAAGCTGATCTTTGTCTTTCTTGGGGAGTGCCGCAATTTTTTTATCAAAGACATTGTCTTCGTGCATAGCAATAACACCTAACCGCCAGCCCGTTGCACCGAAGTATTTCGAGTAAGAGTAAACGAGAATTGTATTTAATGGCGCAACTGCCGCAAGCGATCTAAAACCGTTTACGAATGTTCCGTAAACATCATCCGTAAGAAGTATGAGGTCTTTACGCCTCGTCTTTACTAATTCACCTATTTTATCAAGCGTTGCCTTTTGCATGCTAACCGAGGTTGGGTTGGAAGGATTGACAAGAAAGAATGCTTTTACTTTAGGGTCGGCGAGTTTCTCTATCTCTCTATTAGGGTATTGCCAGTCTGAATTTTTATCCTGTTTTACTTCAAGTTCTACGAATTCATAGTCATTTAAGTGCGGTATTTCTATGTAAGGAGTGAAAATCGGTGTCCCCAGGGCAATCTTATCGCCTTTATGAAGAAGCTTGTTCTCTATGAGGCTTGTAAATATGTAATCCATCGCAGCAGTTCCACCTTCAGTTGGAAATAGGTCGAATTTTCCCGAAAGTGCTTTCCCAGCACACATCTCCTCTGCGAGGTATTTATGAACAATCCTCTCACTGCATATGAGCATCCTATCAGGCATGGGATAATGATCGCCAAGGATTGCATCTACCATCTCGCAGATGAATTCATCTGGATTAATCTTAAGTGTCTCACGTGTATAAAGAAAGGCTTGATGCAAAAATTTAACACCGGGAGCAGTTGAATTTTTCTTCGTGAATTCTTCAAATCTTTTTGCTATACCTTCTTTCTCGGGCGTGCCGCCGAGTCCAGGTCTGTGTGGCTTTCTTTGTGACTCATCAAGGGCAAAAAGACCGAGCTGGAAAAATCCGTGCCGCGGCGTCATTGCTACCCAGTTTGGATTTCCCCGGCCCGCGTTAAGCATCATGCGTTCGTGATGCGTCTGGGACATTTGTATAAGTTTATTCTTAAGCTCAAAAGGGCTTAAATGTTCGTATTTTTTTTCTTCAAAAGCTTTCATATAGGCCTCCTTTACGTTATAAAATTATACATAAATATTCAGTGAACCACGTCTAAAATTTTCTATAAATTTCCTCCAGGATGAAGGAATCACTCCCTCTCCGCCAATTTTCCTTTTTCGGACTTTGCTCGGAAGAAGCTCCACAATCCCTTAATTTGTAGAGGTTTTGAGATTGCTTCTCCTTCGCTTCGCTCTGGACTTCGGCTCACATCGCTCGCAATGATAAATTGTTGTAACGTTGTTTAGGAAACGCTATAATAGTGTACTTGCATTTATAGACTGCAAGGTTTGGGAGCCAGGGGAAGTGTTTTCCAATATTCCAGGTCGTGACCTACGATTATTTCTGCATTTTCAACATGGGCCAGGTTTGTTATTCGGTGCATTGACCTGACAGCAAGATCTCCGTTCCAACAGATCCCAGGGGGTAGTTCTTGCTCAATGTTCTCGCGCATGTAGATAGCATCATGAGAAAGAATGACAGTCCCTATGTGAGGGATATCATATAGCACTGTTGATTGATGCCCTGGTGAATGACCATTGGTGAGGATTAATCTTACCCCGGGAACCAGCTCAGCATCCCCTTCGATAAGCCGCCAGTTAAGGGAGAAATCAAGATCTTTGTGCATATACACATTACTGTACCAATTATCAGGATACCGTGCAAAACGAAATTCTGCCTTTTGTACAATGTGTTCTGCTTGAGGGAAAAACCGATTACCACCTGCGTGATCGAGATGAAGGTGAGAATTTACTACGTATTTAATGTCTTTTGTAGCCAACCCAATAAGCTGAAGCTGGCTCTCAACCCGATTTTCCTCCCTCATCTCCGGAGAGATTACCCTGGCCATTTCCTCTCCCCAGGCTTGTTCGGGATTTTTGATGACTTCCGGATTCATACCTGTATCTATCAGAATATTGCCATAATCAGTTACCACTAAGAACATTGGTATAGGGACCTTGATCCGTTTTCCCTGATCAATGCCTCTGGTCAGCAGACTCTTGTCCAGGTAGATTGCTCCTCCGTCTAATACGTACAGTTCTTTCACTGATGAGTGTGTTCTAATCATTATCTCCTTGCCCAATTACACCCTCCGTAAAATAAAGCATGAGGGTTTAGTGTCTGTAAAGTTTTTAATGAACTATTCCCTATAGCTGGAAAGATTAATTCAGGATGTTTTTATAAAGTACAAGTAATCTTTGATTTTGAGTCAAAAGCTACTCAAAATTATTTGATAGATGATAGCCCAATGATGAATACAATAATTGCGTTTCATTATACACGCCTTTGACGCATTGGCAAATCCTCAGCATTAACTCATATAAAAGAGACTTCTAAAAAATCTCTGAGATATCTTAAAGCGAGATACAATAAACTGTTTTGGATTCTACCTCTGATAAAGGTTCTAAAATAAGCCTGAAATGGGAGAAATTTTCAAAAAAATTACACTTTGATTTTTTTCAAAACTCTCTAAATAGAGAGCTCTGAAAAAAGTCTTAGGCTGCTCTTTGCTCGGTGCTTTCCGGGCGCCTGCGGCTAAGTTCTACTCTTAATCTTTATATACCGTAGCTCTTATGGGCGATGTATCAGGTTACAGGATAACTAAGAGTTTGAACGCATAGACCCGCCTTGATCGCCGCTGCCTTATGGAAACACCTCGCCGAGCAGCAAAAAGAAAAAGGATTTTTCAAAACTCTCTAAATAGGGAATTTGACTTTTTGTAAAGAATCCATTACATTATAAAACTAAAGAGAAAAGAATTTCTTGTGATTAAATCGTGACCACTGAAGATAAAATACATAAAAATTGAAGATTCTTTACAGGAAGATAGTTACAGAGAGAAATAATTTTTATTGATTTTGGAACTTCAGGTATTAAAGAGGGAAGAGGAGCATAAACCTCAGGATTTGCTTTTTTAGTTTTGTTTTACCAATATGTTTAGAAAAACAGCTTCGGGAGATAGCTTATGGTTGACCTTTCTACTAAGTACATGGGCCTTAATTTACGTAATCCACTTATGGTGGCTAGTTGTGGATTAGTAAGTAGTTTGGCAGGTGTTCGTCGCTGTGCCGATGCTGGTATTGGTGCCATTGTGCTTAAGTCTCTTTTCGAGGAACAATTAGAGGCCGAGGTTAAGGAAGATTTAGAACAGCACCTATGGTTTTCGGGACATGCGGAAGCGTTTGGATATGTGAGGAATATGGGTATGGAATTTGGGCCAAATAAGTATCTAAAGTTAGTAGAAGAAGCAAAAAATACGCTCTCTATACCGGTAATTGCTAGCCTCAACTGTGTGTCGTCTAAATGGTGGACAGGTTACGCCAGGCAGATTGAAGCTGCCGGTGCTGATGCTCTGGAGCTTAATGTTGCGGTGATGCCAAGTGATCCTACTCATAAATCCGGGCAAATTGAGCGTCTATATTTCAAAATCTTAGAGGAGGTAAGGACCCGTGTTGAGATCCCTATTGCAGTAAAAATTCATCCTTACTTCACTTCCTTAGCACGAATAGCTGAAGAACTTTGTAGGCGAGGTGCCTCAGCCCTTGTTTTGTTTAATCGTTTCTATAATCTTGATATTGACATTGAGAAGTTGAAACTTGTCTCAGGGCACCGGTTTAGTTCACCGGTGGAAATATATTCATCGCTGCGTTGGATCACCTTACTTGCAGGTCGCCTACCTTGCGACCTGGCAGCTTCAACTGGCGTTCATGACGGGGTTGGTGCTATCAAGCAGTTACTTGCAGGTGCCACGACCATTCAGCTTTGCTCTACACTATACCGTAATGGGATAGAGCAAATCGGTCGCGTACTGGAACAAATAGAGGGCTGGATGATAAGACACGATTTCAACTCTGTTGACCAGGTACGCGGTAAGTTAAGTCAGATGCAAAGTGACCGCCCTGAGTTATATGAGCGGCTACAGTACATTAAGACCTTAGCTGGAAATGAGTGATTACTTAAGAAATAGTAAAGATTTTGACAGTACCCATTCCCTATAGACTTCTAAGATAAATGTCTCCTGAAACAGTTTTTAATGTAATCCCAATATCACCCTCACCAATGATTCCTCGAAATTCACGTGCAGACATGGCCTTGATAGTAATGGGAAAATCGCAGCTTAGCCTACCGGAAACAGTGTTCATGTCAATTTCAGCTGCGATATTCAGGGGAAGGAACAGGTTAATATCACCACTGATAGAGTTAAAATCCATCTGCAGAACGGCGTAATCGATTTCTTCCAATTCCACCCAGATGTCTCCACTGACTGTTTTAATGGTAGTCACAGCCCCCTGGGCTTTCAGAATCTTCAAATCACCACTGACAGAGCGTGCAATGACATTTCCTTTTGATTTCTTGGTATAAATGTCGCCACTGGTTGTGTCTGCATCGATTTTTCCCTGGATATTTGTCAGTTCAATGTCACCACTTACCGTATGCGCTCGAACATCACTGCGTTGATCCTCAATTTGAATAAGACCACTGGTGGATTTTGCCTGTACTGTTGCACCCGCAGGAACCCACAGCTCATAGTTTACCCGACCCCGCCAGACAATGGTAAATATGGGATGTTGAGTGTCGATTTTTAGGTAATCTTCCCGAGCATCAATGGCAATCTTGATCTTATCCAAATTTTCATCTTTTGCCCCTGTCTTGGTAGCGATCATCTTTACCCGCTCCTCGTCCCAGCCGTAGATGACAATCGTTCCGGCAACGTTCTTTACCAAGATGGAACCGTTGGCAGTTAGTGGAAAGGATTTCTCCTCGATCCGATCAGCCAGAGAAGTGCCCGTCAGAGCCAGGCACAGCAGCCCCATTACCAGCAAGATAAAGCTTCTTTTTAACATCAGCTCCTCCTTTTTCTTGGACTATTTGTTTTTTTTAGGATTCGGTTCATTTCCCATGAAATTCATGGGGAAAAACCTTAATTATCTGATGCTTTTCTTTAGAAAATTTTTTCTATCTTTAAATCAGTCGTTGTATCTACTTTCTCATCCCCTTCCAATCTATTATACAGGAATTGATCTCCAGGTCAATGTGGGAGAATAGAAAATTGACTAATACGCTTGTTTTACTACAATGATTTTCGGGAGTATACAGGATAGAATATAAAAACGAAAGATGGGTTGAGAAATGAATTGGAAACGGCGAACACCGAGCACAAGAAGACGGAGGGGAAGTTGAAAGAGCACTCAGAACACTTGGAAGACATGATCCAGCAGCATGCCCATTTTCAGTTAAGGTAAAGAAGTGGAAAAAAAGAATTCACATTAGTTTGTGGTGAGAAAATGCAGTATGATGACATTATTGCGAAACTGAAGTGCTTATCTAACCCCAAAGCAGTAGAGGGTATGGTGCGGTTCGGAATAAATGCGAAGAATACCTATGGAGTATCAATTCCCAATTTAAGGAAGATGGCCAAGAAAATAGGCAAAAACCATCTACTTGCCCAGCAACTCTGGGTATCCGGTATCCATGAAGCACGCATACTTGCGAGTATAATTGATACCCCGGAGATGGTTACCGAAGTGCAAATGGAGAGCTGGATAAAAGGATTTAATTCCTGGGATATTTGCGATCAGTGTTGCAACAACCTTTTTAAAAAAACTGAATTTGCTTATCAAAAAGCGATTGAATGGAGTTCTAGAGAAGAGGAGTTCGCCAAAAGAGCAGGATTTGTGCTAATGGCTTGCCTGGCTGTCAGTGATAAGAAGGTGGGTGATACACAGTTTGAGAAATTCCTTCCCATCATAAAGAGAGAAGCTACCGATAATAGGAATTTTGTTAAGAAAGCGGTTAATTGGGCATTAAGGCAAATTGGAAAACGAAACCTTAATTTAAATAGAAAGGTAGTTGAAATTGCCAAAGAGATCCAAAAGATAGATTCAAAAAGCGCTAAATGGATTGCTTCTGATGCAATTCGGGAATTAGCAAGTGAGTCCATTCAAGAAAGGTTGCAAGGTAAAGATCTTAGATCCACCAGCCAATAAGCTTAGATAAATTCGAGAATAAACTCGAATGCTGAGATCCGAAAATATGAATAATGATCGCCATATTTACTTGGGAGCATTGCTCTCAAAGTAGCAAGGCCCTCAGATTTATCTGAATTTATCAGGCCGAAAGGTCCGAGCTATATTGGCGGCTGAGGGTGAGGCTAATCGCCCAAGCAATCAAAAAGAGGAGATGAAGATATGAGTTCTGCAAAAGAAAGATTTTTGAAGATCGCACATTTTGAAAGTAGTAATGAGGTTATGTTTCCATCAGTGTGGCAGTGGTTTTGGACTGAGACATTGGATAGATGGAAAAAGGAAGGCCTACCAGCCGATGTTCATTTATCTGAGTACTTTAAATTTGATAGAACTGAGATGTTTCTCGCGGGAGGGATGGTTTTTCCTTTGATACCTGCCTTCGATGTAGAAACTTTAGAGGAAGATCTTGCTCATAAGGTAATAATTGATATTGATGGTGCTAAAAAAAGAGTATTAAAAGAACATCGACAGGCATCTATGGACCAGTGGTTAGAGTATCCTGTAAAAGATAGAAAGACATGGCAGGAATACAAAAAAAGACTTAACCCACATTCTCCAGCTCGCTATCCACTCTGGTGGAATGAGGATAAAAAAGACTATAGACACAGAGATTATCCATTGGGTATTTTTGTAGGCAGTTTATTTGGATGGATGCGGAACTGGATAGGTATCCAGAATTTAAGCTATTTAATGAGCGATGATCCACTCTTAATAGAAGAAGTTAGTGAGTATATGGAGTATTTTATAATCGAAACCATAAAACCAGCATTAAAGGATATAAAATTTGATTTTGCCCATTTCTGGGAAGATATGGCCTATAAATCTGGCTCGTTGGTTTCCCCCGCTTTTGTAAAAAAGTATATGGTTCCCCACTATAAGAAAATAACTGAACTTCTTCATTTGAATGGCGTGGATGTCATTACCCTTGATTCAGATGGAAATATTTGGGAGCTAATACCTATATGGCTTGACTGTGGAATAAATGGGGTTTTACCGAATGAAGTAGCCGCAGGAATGGATGTGGTAAAGATGAGAAGGAAATTTGGGAAAAATCTTATTATTATCGGAGGAATTGACAAAAGGGTATTAGCAAAAGAGAAAAAAGACATTGAGAGAGAAGTTATGAGCAAAGTTCCCTATCTTCTCTCTATTGGTGGATATTTTCCTGCTGTAGATCACTCTGTACCACCGGATGTTCCTTTTGACAACTATTCATATTATTTAGAGCTTGTTAGAAAGTTATCTCGTTAACAGTTAAAATCTGTGAGTTACTCCTAAATTGTATGTGATAAAATAAGAAGAGATTATCTGTTGCCTTTGCTGAGAAAAGAAAATAAAAGTTATTTCAACTATATTTTGCAGCAAAACTTAGGGGTTTTGAAGGCAGTAGAAGAGATGGCTTTCGACATTGGGTGAGAATGCCTTAGCCCGAAGCTACTATAATCTTTTTAAAAAGGGGAAAGAGCGTACTTGATAAAGAGTTATTCAATAGAGAGCACCATATCCAAAAATATAATATCCGGAAGAATCATTTCGAAAGGGCAATGGCTGGGTCATTTATCACTATTTTACATGATTTATGCGTGATTTGACTTTTGATGGAAAGTACATTAAAATATAAATAATAATAGACAAGCTTTGCTAAAAAGTGAAATTTAAAGAATTTTAGGTATTCTTGTGGCAAAACTTTTTTAGCTATTTATCAATTTTCTTTTTCCTTTCTTTTGTAGGAAAGGATCCCTCTGTCACTACAACGGTGTTTTCCGCAGAAATTCAGCAGAATTCTTTAATGAAAATAAACTGTTACCATCCAAAATAACTTTCAGCACATAAAAATTAGAAATTTTTGATACAAAGAGACTACAGAGAAAATATTGGTCAAGAACCTAAGGCAAAAACGGCTTTATATAGTCTCGAGAGGTCTATCGGGAGGAGAAGCTTAAGATTTAAAAGGAGGGGAAAATGACCAAGAAAGAAAGGGTAAAGATGGCTTTTTCTCATAAAGAAGCGGATAGAGTACCCATTTTTGAACTTACCGTAGCTAACCCTGTTCTGGAAAGTGTGTTAGGTAAAAGAATTACAGGATTTGGCACTGGTGAGGCTAAAGTGGCTGGTATGAGAGCTGCTATGGAAGGAAAAGAGGCAAGAAGAGCCATTATCAGAGAAAACGTAGAGGGAATGCTGGAGATGTACAGCAAAGTAGGTTTTGATATGTTCTGGTTCAGACCCACCGAGTATCTTGCCCCTGTAGAGATGGGACTTTCTGATAACATTACTGCCAATTACATCTTTGATGTTACTATAGAGGAGATTGAGAGAAATACCTTTCGCATTGAGAGTAAAGAACAGGGTTTTTGGTCCATAGAAAAATATATAGAAGAAAGTGATACCTGTGTTACTGTGACCGATTGTATAAAAGAAGGAGGAATTAAACAGCTGCGAAGATATGTAGATTATCTGGAGAGGGCAAAGATTATTCCTCTTCATCAATGTCTTCAAGATGGACTGGAGTCAATTAAAATAGCTGTGGAAAGCGAGAAGGAGAGAAAGGATGGAATGTTTGTGTTGGGAGCAGCAGATATTGCCTGCCCTACTTTTCTTCCCTATTATCCGCTTTTTCTTCAGGCTATGGTTGATGAACCAAAATTAGTAGAAAGATATATGGAAGCAACTACCCAGGGAGTAATGCCCATACTGAGAGCCCAACTTGAGATGGGTGTAGATGGGATTCTGGGAGCTGTGGACTGGTGCTATGGAGGAGGGCCTCTGTTTTCTCCAAAAATGTTTAAAAGATTTATGGTTCCTCATTTAAAAAGAATAGTTGAGGAGTGCCACCATTATAATGTGCCTTACATAAAACATCTTGATGGAAATACCACTGTCCTGTTAGATATGCTGGTTTATGAGGTGGGAATAGATGGGCTTCACAGTATCGAACCTCAGGCAGGTATGGATATCGGCTGGCTTAAAAGGAAATACGGCGATGCGATTGTCATTCTGGGAAATATAGATTGTGGGCATCTCTTAACTTTTGGAAGCAGGGAAGAAGTAATAGAGCAGGTAAAGAAAATTATAAAAGTAGCCTCTCCTGGAGGAGGTCATATTTTTAGCTCCAGCAATTGTATACACAGTGGAGTATCTGTGGATATTTTTTGGACTATGATAAGATCTGTAAAGGAATTTGGGAAGTATCCAATATCTATTCCTGATTGAAGTCTTTTTGAGGTAAGGAGGTTATTATGTTAGTTGATATACCGTTAAAAGAACTAAAAAGATATAAACCTGAATTAACAAAAAGAGATGACTTTGATGATTTCTGGAGAAAAACGAGAGCAATTTCAGATTTGGAACCGTTAAATTATGAAATGAAAAAAATAGATTATATTGTGAAGGATATCAATGCATATAAAGTTTTTTATGATGGTTTTGGCGCAGCTAAAATATGCGGATATTATTTGACTCCTAAGAAAGGAGATCATCCATTTCCAACAATGCTATTCTTTCATGGGTATAATGGCAACAAAGGAGCGATCAATGAATATTTAAAATGGGTTCTTCTCGGTTTTGCTGTTATGGCAGTAGATGTGAGAGGACAAAGTGGAGAAAGCCTTGATAATAAAGTATATCCCCCTCCATCTGTTGCTGGATATATGACTAAAGGAATATTCAGTAAGGATGATTACTATTATCGTGGTGTATATATGGATTGTGTGAGAGCTGTTGATTTTTTATCCAGCCAGGAGATAGTAGATATAAATCGTTTGTGTGTGACAGGAGGAAGTCAGGGTGGAGGACTTTCTTTGGCCACTGCATCTTTGGATGATAGAGTAAAATTGGTAATAGCTTCAATACCTTATCTTTGTCATTTCGAAAGGGGGGTAGAGGTAGCTGAATTATTTGAAAATATTACCTATAATGAGTTTAAATTTATAGCCAATAGGTATCCAGAAAGAGAAAGAGAAATGTATGAGACATTGAGCTATTTTGATAATTTAAATCTTTGTGAAAGTATAAAGGCAAAAGTATTTATCTCGGTTGGTTTGAGAGATATGTGTTGTCCACCTTCCACAGCATTTGCTGTGTACAATCATATTCAATCAGAAAAAAAGATAGATATTTATTCTTTCTGTGGCCATAGTTATGAGATTGCGTTAATGTACAGCGAGAAAATGTTAGCCTATATTTTACATAATTTATAGACAAATCCTGGAACTACAAAGAGGGGTATAGCATGAGTTTTAAATTTGATCTTGAGACCACTATTTTTTTCCGCAAAAAAGATACTAAATTATCCCAAGTGGCAAAGTTAACTATAGATACTAATAGAAAATACCCAAATGCAGAACTACTCATTAAATCTTCTGGATGGAATAAAAAGTTTTCACTTGTTAACCTGAAGAAGGGTAATAATTTTATAGATCTTGATATCCCGGTAATCAAAAAAGATACTGAATGTAAAGCTGTATTAAGAGCAGAGAATTTAAAACTGGAAAAATTGATAACTCTCAAATCTCATCGGCAATGGGAAGTTGATTTTCAGAATTTTACTCATACAGATATTGGCTACACCGATCTTCCAACCAGAGTTGCCAGAAGTTATGTAAGGGCAATTAAATTAATAATGAAATTTTGTGATGAAACAAAAGATTTAGATGATGATTGTAAATACAGATGGAATGTTGAGACAGGTTACTGGCTTGAAAATGCAATAAATGCTCTTAATCGGGATGAACTTACAGAGTTAAAAAAATTAGTTAAGGAAAAGAGGGTAGAGATTACTCCATTATATGTAGCCCATACTTCAGAATTTAACGATGAGGAAACTTTGCTACGCAGTATGTATTTTGGATTTAATTTTGCCAGAGAATGTGGGGCAAAGATAAAAACAGCCATGGCTTCAGATTCTACTGGACAACCATGGTTTTTTCCACAGATATTATCAAAGTCAGGTATTCGTTATTTTTCAACAGCAGTAAATGCGACCATGGCGAAGGCATTAAAACTGCCAAGACCCTTTTATTGGAGTTCCCTTGATGGCTCCAGGATACTTGTCTTAGATACAGATGAAAGACAAGCATATCAGGAAGGTATAATGGTAGGTATTAATGAGAGCTATGAAGTTGCAAAGAAAAAACTGGAAGCTTATCTACTTGATTTAGAGGGGGAGGGTGAGTACAGGTTCGATTTTTTGGCTTTGAGAAATCCTGGAAATCCAGGAGATAATACACAACCAAATATAAATGTAAGTTATGTGGTAAAAAAATGGAATGAAAAATGGGCCTATCCAAAGCTAAAAGTATCTACCTACACCAGTTTTTTTGAAAAATTTGAGAATAAATACGCCGATAAAATAGAAACTTTTTCTGGTGCCTGGCCTGATTGGTGGGTTAACTATCATGGAGCATGTGCATTTGAAACAGGGGTCAACAGACATACGCATGCAGATATAGTGGATGGGGAAAGATTATCAGCTCTGTTAAAAATAAAAGATCCGAAACGATACTATTATCCAAAGGATGAATTAAAAGATATTTACAAGAAAATATTAATTGCCGATGAGGCGGATTGGGGATCTTATTCAAGCGTTATTGACCCTGATGGTCTTCAGGCAAGAGGTCAAATCGCCCAGAGTTTTTCCTCAGTGTATGAGGCAGCTATTAATGCCAAAGAGATTGCTAAGAATGCGAGAACTCAGATATCTAAAATGGCAACTCCAAATACTAAAGCAGGTATTATAGTTACTAATTCATTAAGCTGGGAAAGATCAGATATCGCAGTTTGCTCAATCCCACTACAATTATTTGAAGGTAAAAAATCTATGCGGATAGTAGATTCAAAGACAGGAAAGAAAATGCCCTCTCAGTTTATCAAATCCGAGGAAAAAATTAGCACTGACTTAAAAATTGTATTTAAAGCTGAAAATGTCCCCGCATTAGGTTTTAGAGTATATGATTTGATACCAGAAGATTTGGAAGATAGGGAAGTTGATATTGCCAGGGGCAATGAAATTGAAAATGAGTGGTATGCGATTAAATATGATCTCGCCACTGGTAGAATTGAGAGTATCTTTGATAAGAAGCTTGGAAAAGAACTGATTGATAAGAAAAGTCAATATAACTGGAATCAGCTTATATATGAATCGCCTGAAAAACCCAGGGTGATCGACCTGAGCGCTCATAACGGTTTGCCCAAAGATATCCTGTTTTTGCAACCATATCATAGATCTATACATAGTTTTTATGATTATCCTAAAAAAGGTGAAAAGCTTAATAGATGGCCTTTATATGAGCAAAGGCTTTTAGAGGTAAAAAGGGGAGAAATATTTTCTGAGATAATAGCTGAATCCTCAATGTATATGTGTCCTAAGATAGTTTCGCATATTATTTTGGATAACTGTTTCAAAAGGATATTTATTAAGAATTATATAGAGAAAATTGAAACGTTAAATCCTGAAGCAGTTTACTGTGCCTTCCCATTTGATGTGTCTAATCCAAAAGTGAGATTAAGTTGTCATGGGGGATATTTTGAACCCGAAAAACAGCAACTCCCAGGATCAAGCAAGGACTGGTATTGTATTCAAAAGTGGATTGATATTAGCAATGATGAGATAGATATACTGTGGAGCCCGATTGAGGCTCCCTTAGTTCAGTTAGGTCAAATAAATACGGGTAAGTGGCTTGATAATATTAGTATAGATAATGGCACTATATTCTCCTATATAATGAATAATTATTGGTGGACAAATTCTCCTGCCAGTCAAGGAGGACGTTATTGGTTTAGTTATGCAATAACAAGTAAAAGATCAGGATTTGATTCTGTCTATGCAAATGAATTTGGTTGGTCAATACATATACCTCTTTCTGTGACCGTTATGGAAGCTAAAGAAAATTTAACTGAATATAAAACTCACTCTTTCATTAATGAAATTCCAGATAATATTATGCTAATTGGGATCAAGGAAGCGGAATTTCAAGATGGAATAGTTCTGAGGTTAATTGAGATTGACGGACAAAAAGGTGAGTTATATATAAAGTTTTCGGATGCAAATATTGAGAAAGCCTATTTAACTACTCCAATTGAAGAGGAAATTTCAGAAATTAGCATATCAAATGGTGGTACAAAGGTTAACTTTAAGCCCTGGGAGATAATCACAGTACGAGTAGAATTTTGATATAAAAAGTATGAAACCACAGAGTGCACAGAGGGGGGTTTATGAAAACTTATGCAACAGCTAAAAAAAGCATTTTATTGTTAGTAATTTTGATTATATCTGTTATCTGGCTATTGCCAATTTTTTTCCTTACCCTTGTTTCATTTAAAACACCACTGGATTATTCTACTTCATCACTTTGGGCAATTCCTAAGTCATTTTCCTTATTTGAAAATATTAAGTATGTTTACACTAAAGCTCATCTGGGACGGCCGTATATTAATAGTATAATATACGCTCTTACTGGTAGTATAGCCACAATTATTGTATCCTCATTAGCAGCTTACTCTATCACCAGGTTGAAAATACGGGGCTCTTTTATTTTTTTTATAGTACTTTGGAGTGGAATGATTTTCCCAGTTCAGATATATTTAATGCCTCTTTTTAGAGCTTATGCCAGATTAGGTTTATATGACACCCGTCTGGGGATGTTTCTTATTTATACTGCTCTGTCTACCCCCTTTTGTGTATTTGTTTTTAGAAATCACTTTTTGTCTTTACCTGTAGATATGCAAGAAGCTGCTAAAATTGAGGGATGTTCTGATTTTCAGATTTATTTGAAAATTATTATGCCAAATTCAATGGCTCCAATTGCAGTATTGGCATTATTTCAAAGTAGTTGGATCTGGAATGATCTTATACTTGGGATGGTTCTTTCTGGCTCCTGGAAGGTTAGACCAGTAATGAATGCGCTGGCCTTATTGCAGGGAATATACTCTGGGACGAATGTACCTGCGGTTATGACTGGGACTTTGGTCGCATCAATTCCTACAGTAGCTTTATTCTTATTACTTCAAAAATATTTTATTCAAGGATTAACTATCCAAGTAGCAGGTGAGTAGTGAATAAAAAATAAGGCCAGAGGGAGGTGAGAAGGTAAGCAGGCCATTAGCTAATCTTTAAAGCTAAAATTAAGGAGGAAAAAGTGAAGTTAAAACATATCTTTAAGGTTGCTGCTGGTGCACTTGCATTTTCCTTGCTCTTGAGTGCAGGTGTTGGGTGTAAAGATTTGGGACCAATAAAGTTTTTCAATGATAAACCTGCTTGGCAAGAAGGATGGGATGCGGTTTTCGAGGCCTTTACCGAAAAAGAAGGAATAGATATAGAAATGACAGGATTCACTGATATCAATGCCTATCAGGCATCTATAAAATCAGGAATTTCTATTCCTAAAGGACTGGATCTATTTACCTGGTGGACAAATTGGAAGATGAAAGAGTTAGTGGATCCTGGATTTGCTGTTGATCTGACTTCTTTTTATGAGCCTTACAAAGACCAGTATCCCTCAAGCTTACTTGATTGCATGAGATTTGATGGGAAAGTGTATGGAGTTCCCCTTCTGGTTGCCAGTTGGGTAATGTTTTATAACAAACCTGTATTTGAAAAATATAATTTAAAGGAACCTCAAACCTGGGATGAATTTATAAAGCTTTGTGATACTTTAAAGGCAAATGGTGTAACTCCTATTGGATTTACAATTACGGGTGGGTGGACAAGTTTCTTTTGGTTCCAGCAGTTAATGGTTACGACTGATCCTGAAGCTTATGATGCTGTTTGCACGGGTGAGAAGAGTTGGGAATGTGAGGAGGTTAAAGAGACCTTTGAAATATGGAAAGGTATGTTAGAAAAAGAATATTTTTCAGATCCAGGGGTTGATTTAGGAACAGAACTGCCCTCTATGTTTGCTAAGGGTGAGGTGGCAATGACTTATTGTGGTGACTGGTATTTAGCTTTTTTTGATGCTGCTGGATTAAAGCCTGGAGTTGATTATAGTATGTTTGCTATACCCCCGGTTGATCCAGATTTGGGCAGTGTAGTTATCTATGAGCTTGGTCCCATAATGATGTCCGAGAATGCGAAAAATAAAGAAGCTGCCGGAAAGTTCATTGATTTCTGGCTTTCTCCGGAAGGGCAGTCAGCCTGGTCAAATAAAATGGGTTTTATTTCACCAAATGCAGTTGTCTCAAAAGAGAGCCTGGATCCGGTAAGGAAAAAAATAGCTAAGGATATATGGGAAAATAAAGATATCAAACTTAAAGTTAGATTCTGGGAGGCAACAAAGGCTGAAATTAGTTTTGGGGCGTGCGAGAAATTTGATAAATTTGTGCTCAACCCGGATAGCTACCTTAAGGTTATGAAAGAATTAGAAGATATGGCTAAAGGATATTGGGGCAAATAAAACCTGTGCAAGTCACATTGGGTGTCCTTTTTAAAGGACGCCCAATGCCCAACAATTTAGAGGAAGAGAAGTCATTTGAAGAGATATAAATTTTCAAATACCTGGAAGAATTATTTATATATTATACCTGCACTTGGTCTGGTTGTTGGATTACTCCTGGTTCCTGTAATTTATACTTTATATATTAGTTTTACAAATTGGGATGGGCTAAATCCACCAGCTTGGATAGGTTTAAATAACTATATGAAATTTTTTCACGATCCTGTTTTAATTACTTCATTTAAAAATACTATTATCTGGGTTTTATTGATTTTAGCTATTCCTATGTTGTTAGGTTTAGTATTAGCAGTTGTTATAAGAAACATATGGTTTTCAAAAGTATTTAAATCTATATTCTATATTCCTCTTGCTATATCTGGCGCAGCAACTGGGATAGTTTGGTATTGGATTTATTCTCGTTCAGGTTTGTTAAATTCATTTTTAGTTACTTTCGGTATAATAGAAAAGCCTGTTTCCTGGATGATAAATGTTCCAATAAATACATATGCAATGATACTTGCTGCAGCCTGGCAGTCTACAGGACTTAATATGATATTATTTTTAATGGGATTGCAAAGTATACCTGTTGAGGTCCTGGAAGCTTCAAAAATTGATGGTGCCTCGAGTTGGCAAACATTTTTCCATATGGTTTTGCCACTGCTAAAACCAGTAACCACAATTGTTATCATCTTAAATATAATAGGTAGTTTTAAAGTGTTTGATATTATTTGGGTTATGACCGGTGGTGGTCCATACCGTGCCTCTGAAACATTAGCACTTACCATGTACAAAGAGGCCTTTGCAATCTCACATATGGGTTATGGGAGTGCAATAGCAGTGGTTTTGTCTATGATAGTTTTTATTATTGGTGTAGTATATTTAGGAATAGTAAGTAGAGGAAAATAAGATGAGTTTAGGAGGAGACTAATAATGACTTCACGCGAAAGAGTTAAAATGGCAATTAATCATAAGGAAGCAGATAGAGTGCCCATTGACCTTGGAGCAATGCGCTCCACTGGCATTGCTACAATTGCCTATGATAAGTTACGCCAAAAGTTAGGCTTAACGAAAGGATTTATCAGGATGTATGACTTTATACAGCAGCTTGCCTATCCAGAAAGGAAAATTATGGATATGTTTCATGTAGATGCGATAGATGCAGGACAGGCATTTTTGAAATCGGATGATAACTGGAGAGAATGGACGTTTAACGATAATTCAAAATGCTTGATACCAAAGTACTTAAATATAGAAATAGATAAGGACTTAACTGTTTTACTCAAAGATAAAAATAACATCGCTTTAGGCAAAAAGCCTAAAACTTCCCTGTACGTAGATCAAACATACTGGGTGTATGGAGACCTTCCTGCAATTCCAGATAATTTTAATGAGAAAGATATAGTTAAGAATATGTGGGCGATTCCCTTCCCTCCCTGGCATCTTGATATATTTGATGATGAACAGTATAGATTATTTATCAACAGTATAAAAGAGCTTTACCAGACAACAGATTATTCAATTATGTTAGCGGTGGGATGCAATTTATTTGAAACAGGAACATTATTAAGGGGAATGGAGAATTTCTTGTGTGATATTTATTTAGACAAAAAAGGAGTAAAAAGATTCCTTGATTTTCTGGTTGAAAGATACCTTAGATTACTTGATAGAGTATTAAAGGGCGTTGGAGAATACGTAGATATTCTCCAGGTCGGAGATGATCTTGGTTCACAAAATGGGCCTTTTATGTCGCCAGATTTGTTTAGAAAGATATTTAAGCCAGGGTATAAAAAGATGTGGGGCTTTGTTCATAATAACAGCAATTGCAAGATATTTTTGCACTCCTGTGGTTCCATTTATGAGTTGATTCCAGATCTGATAGATGCCGGAGTTGATATATTAAATCCCGTCCAAACAACAACGGCAAATATGGAACCGGAAAGATTAAAAGAAGAATTTGGTAGGGACATTACATTTTGGGGTGGAGGTTGCAATACACAGTATATTTTGTCAACCGCCTCGCCCAAACAGGTAAAAGAAGATGTTAAAAGAAGGATTGATATATTCGCCAAAAATGGAGGATTTGTATTTAATCAAATTCACAATATTCTTGCTGATGTTCCTCCCGAGAATGTAGTTGCTATGCTTGAAGCTGCTTATGAATATGGTAAATATTGATTTGAAATACAGAGGAGATGATTTATTAATGACATAATTAAAAGGATGTCGAGTGCCGGCAGGATCATTCTTTTTGGCTGGGATCACCGAAAATTTTCTTTCTGGCTATTTCAATAATAGATTCTGCCAGATCAATTGTCTCACTCGCTTGCCTCTTCTCAATGAGAGCCTGGTATTTATATCTGGCACTGTTCCTTAACTCTAAAACTTCATTGAGGCGACGACCCAGAGTTTTGCTCATCTCCCCGCTTTTCACGTAAAGTTCACCAAATTTACCAACCACTCCTCCATGAGAGCCGGGAATATCGTCAAGTTTGAGCAAAAGCATTGCCTTTACCCCCAATTCAGCTGCATTATAAGCTACATCTACAGCTAAACGAGAATGTCCATTCTTTAATGAATCTCGAGCCCCATCCAGATATTCCTCAGCCAATCGAGTTAGATTTCTACAAGCTTCTCTTTTTAGATCTTCTTTTTTCACTGAATATACCTCCCTTCCATAGCTAAGGACATTGAAGATAAAATAGGAGTTAATGAAGAGTATGTCATCCAGATTCTCAACTATAGGCTGTATGTCTATACCATAATTTGTTTGAATTTCAAAGGCTGCCTCGGCTACTCTCTTTCGTAATTCCTTGCCGTCAGATGAAACCACCATTATATCTACATCACTCGTCTCGCTTTCTTTTCCTTTGGCGGTACTTCCAAAATGGATAATCTTAACAATATATCTTCTTGTATCTTTGGAGAGTAAATATTTACAAAATTCACCAATGGCTTTAGATATTGTGGCCTGATTCACTCCTTTTTTCATCCTGAACCTTTTTATGCCCTTCTTTATTTTGTCTTAAGAAAGCCCTTTTTTTATTTTATACTTTTATCGTATTACCGCGAATATTCCCCACTCAGATTCTATTCATTGTAATTTAAATTGCCGATTCCGTCAATATTTTTGTGTCAAATCATGCAAATGTAACCGAAAGGGTATTTGATTGAATGTAACTATTTAGCCACGAATTTACACGAATAGACACAAATGTTATCAATTTTTCTGTTAGGGGGTTGACAAAAATTTTTTGTCTATAATATAGAATGCTATTCTAAATAGAATTAAATTCTATAATGAGGAATTAATTAAAATGGCAAAAACACAACCTAATTACCCTATAAAAGTTTTAGATAAATCTCTATCTATTCTAGAGACTCTGCTTCGAGAGAATTCTCCTATAAGCGTTACTGAAATTAGCGAAAGATTGGGAATTTATCCGAGCACTGCTCATCGTATGTTAGATACATTGAAATATTGGGGATATGTAGAGCAGGACCCTGATACTCAGAAATACCAGCTTGGTTTAAAGGTATTGGAATTAGGTATGACGAAACTTCATCAGATGGACCTGGTGAAAGAAGCTACTCCTTATCTAAAAGAGTTGGTAAATCAGTTTAATGAAACTGTTCACTTGGGTATTTTAGAGAATAAAGAGGTTCTTTATGTAGCAAAAGAGGATCCTTCTCAAACGATAAGAATGGTCTCTTATGTAGGTAAGCGAGTCCCTGCCCACTGTACTGCCTTAGGTAAGGTGTTGTTGGCGTATCTTCCAGAGGAGAGAAGAAAGGAAATTTTAGGCAAGAAAGAATTTCCTCGTCTTACCGAAAATACTATCACTAATGAAAAGGAATTGGAAAAGGAGCTTTGCAAGGTGAAAGAGCAAGGTTTTGCCTTGGATAGGGGGGAACACGAGAAAGATGTTCGCTGTATAGCTGCTCCTATAAGAAATTATCAAGGAAAGGTATTAGCTGCAGCAAGCATCTCTGTCCCTGCTTTTAGAATGAATGTGAACAAACGAAATTATCTAAAGGAAGATCTTATTCAAACAAGCAAGAAGATATCCAAGCGATTGGGATATAATGGAAGATAGGGCCGGAAGGAGGTGAGAGTGTAAATAAGGTCATTAATTAAAGTAAGGGAAACTTTCAAAAAAGAGAAGAACTGGTGAAGATTAGTTTCTCTTTTTAAAAGCTTTCTACGGAAGAATAGTGCAGTAAGGTTTCGAGCTTAAACTATGTCTCAAAAAAGGAGGTTTTATAAATGATTTCTACTCGAAAACAATATGTTAAAGTAAAAAAGATAGTAGGAGCGTTGCTCATTACTACCTTATTGGCAAGTGCCCTTTCTTTAAGTGGTAGTGCTGTGGAGAAAAATTTGGGAGATTGGTGGCAGAAATTTGATTTTACAAAATATAAGGGTACTACACTTCGCATCATAGCACTTCCTCCTGAGCCTATCACAGCTTATAGAGATGCATTTATGGAATTTGAGGAGGTAAGTGGAGTAAAAATAAAGTTTGAGGAGTATTCATATGGCCGCATCAGAGATAAGGTATTGATAGAATTGATGACCGGAGGACAGCATGTAGACCTTTTTTGGAATCAACCCTATGTACAAGGTCTTCAGTTTTACAAAGCTGGTTATTATGAACCGGTGAATAAATATATAAGTGATGAAAGTTTAACTAATCCTGATTGGAGATTGGAAGACTTCAGCCCTGGTCTTCTTAAACTGGGAACTTTTGCAAATGGTCTTATAGGTGTTCCTGTGCAATTGGAGACCAATCTTCTCTGGTATCGGCTGGATCTGTTAGAAAAATATGGAGTGAGCGTGCCCGATACTTTTGAAGAATTTAGATCTGCTGCAGAAAAACTTACCTTAGATACTAATGGTGATGGTCAGACTGATATCTACGGGGTAACTCAGCGTGCTGAATATTCTTTACTTCATGTGGCGAATCTTTTATATGGATATGGAGGAGATTTTTTTGATTCAAAGGGAAATGTTACTATAAATTCCCCTGAAGCAGTTCAGGCAATAAGTATGTATGTGGATATCCTCCGTAACTATGGACCCCCTGGAATTATTGGCTGGAAAGAGACTATAAATATGTTTACAAGTGGAAAGGCGGCTCTGATGATGGGTTCTAATCTAAGGCTTCCCTATTTTACTAATCCTGAAACCTCGGAAATAATAGGAAAATTCAGAGCTGGATTGGTTCCAAGAGGTCCTGTTGCAAGAGAACCACTTTGTACTGGTTGGTTCGTTTCCATCAGTTATGGCTCACCGAACAAAGAAATTGCGTGGCTAGCTCTTCATTATGCTCTGGGTAAGAAAACCTATGACAAAATGATTATGGTGGGATGGTCACCTCCATATATGCCTAGTTGGAAATTACCGGAAGCAAAGGAAAAAGTGCCCTCATGGTGGTTAGAAAGTTCTCTTGAAAGTATGAAAATTACCAAAGGACGTGCTTATGTACCGAGATGCGTTCAGGGTGTAGAGGCAAGAGCGATTATAGAACGTGCCATAACTTTAGCCCTGGAAGGTAAAAAAGACGTTCAGGAAGCACTTGATGAAGCAGCATCTGAAGTAGAGAAGGTATTATTACCAGGTGAGTTTGAGTGGCATGATTAAGATTTTTAAGGGGGGGAGTGTTTTTACTCCCCCCCTTAAAAAAAAGTGAATATGGGATGAAATTATTATTATGAATTCGATAAAGGAAAAGGTTTTGTGAAAACCAAAGAGAAAATTTCAATATTTTTTGATACTCATTATAAGATAGTGATGATCACACCCTTAGCAATTATTTTTGGTGTTTTGTTGATCTTTCCCTTGAGTAAAGTTATACAAATGAGTTTCTTGAATTGGAATATTGCCCTGAATATAAAACAGTTTTGTAAGATTGATAATTATGTAAGAGCTTTTAAAGATAGCTATTTTCTCAACAGTGTTCGCATTACTTTTATTTTAACCGGTGTATCCCTATTTTTTAAAGTACTAGTAGCTTTACTACTGGCACAATTATTTCAAAAGAGACTTAGGGGTAAAGCAATTATAATTCCTTTATTAATATTACCTTCTTTTTGTACACCAGCGATTGTTGCGATGGTCTGGCGAACAATGTTTTTACCTGAAATAGGGGTAATAAATCATTTTTTGAAATTGTTAAGACTTCCTACATCTAATTGGGTATTTGATTCTCGTACAGTAATCCCTTCTGTTATTATATTTGACTTTTGGCGAGGGACAGCTCGCTGTTTTCTACTATTTCTCGGGGGATTTTCACTGCTTCCTGTAAGTCCATTTGAAGCGGCAAGAATTGACGGTGCTAATGCCATACAGAGATTTTTTCACATGACAGTTCCTCTTCTTTGGCCAGTGTTAATTATTGTGAGTTCGTTTGCCTTAATAGATACTATGAAAGTATTTGGGGGAGTATTTGTTCTTACAAACGAGGGGGGGCCTGCTCGTTCTGCAGAATTTCTTTATATATATGTATATAAACAGGCTTTTCGATTTGGTTATATAGGCTATGCTGCTGCAATAGGAATAATACTTTTTAGCTTTATATTAATTATGGCTATAGGAATAATGAAGTTAAAAAGGGGCAGTATCTATAAATGAGTTTTCAAAAGAATGTAGAAAAAGTGATTCTCTATACAATAGTGGGCATAACTTGCCTCTTTTTTCTTTTTCCTATTTTCTGGATGATTTTAAAATCTTTCCAAAAAGTTACTGATATAACATCCCCCATTCCAAGATTCTTTACCTCTCTTGTATTAAAAAATTATCTTAGAGCGTTTTTGAATACCAGTTTCTTTAAATCTGCGTGGAACAGTCTATTCTTTGCTTCAATAGCTACTTTAATAACTTCCATAGTAGCTCCCATGGGAGCGTATGTTATATCAAAAATAAAGCGTCCAGGTATTGGGGTTTTAATTCTGACAAGCAGGATGTGTCCTTTTATACTTTATTTAATTCCTATTTTCGTACTTTTTAGAGATATAGGGTTAGTTGACACAACGATTGGTATGATTCTAAGCTATCTTATTCTCACCGTACCAGCAGCGACCTGGCTTCTTATAGGTTTTTTCGCCAATATCTCTCCTACAGTCGAGGAAGCTGCACTAATAGACGGTGCTTCTAGATATACAACCTTTTTTAGAATTGTCTTACCTCAAGTTAGTCCTGGTATAGTGGCAGTGGCTGTTTTTAATTTTGCTGAGTGCTGGAATATCCTTCTTATTCCATTAATACTTGCAGGAGCTAACACCAGCACTCTTCCCATAATGATTCTTAATTTGGAGACACTTTATGATCCCCAAATTGGGACTATGTTTGCAGTATCTGTGCTTACAATTTTGCCTATTTTAGGATTGATTATCCTGACTCGAAAATACATTATGAGAATGATGAGTGGGATAGGAATATAATAGCAATAAAGTCATTAGCGATGAGAGATAAATAGTAAACAAGCGGAGTCAAAATAGGAACTAATAGAGTGTTAAAAATGACAGCAGAAAAAAATCACTTAGATGAGTAAAAGCTCAAGAGAAAATAGGAGGGAAATTAATAGATGACTTCTTTGCAAAGATTTAAAGCAGCAGCTAAATTTGGAAAGCCTGATCAAGTACCAGTAATGCCTTTTGCTACAGGTCACTATTTAGCTTGGTTTGGTGAGATAGATCAAAAGGATTATTGGTTAAATCCAGTTAAGAGACTTAAGGCTCAATTAAAATTTCAAAATATATTTCCTGATATCATGCTTTATCCAGGAATTTGGCCTGATTATGGTACGGCAGTGGAGCCCTCAGCTTTTGGAGTGAAGATAGATTGGCCTCAAAATAGTCCTGCAATGATTCATCCTATAAAAGATACGAAGAGTATAGAAAAGCCTGCTGATCCCTGGAAAGATGGCTTAATGCCTAAGGTTTTAGAAGATTATAAATATATATTGGAAAATATGCCTTCTTATTATAGAGAAAAATATGAGTATCTTGATGGATGGGCAATGTCTTTGGGTCCTATCGACACAGCAGCATTGAGTGTAGGGTACAATACTTTCTTTGATAAATTTTATACGGACTCCAAAGAGGTTCATAGATTACTAAAGATAACAACAGAAACAGTTATTGGATATGTAAAGGCTCAAGAGAAAATAGGAGGTAAGTTAAAACGATACATAATTGCAGATGATTCTAGTGGTCTTATGTCCTTGCAGCATTTTGAGGAATTTGTTGTACCATATATGAAGAAGATATTTGCTACTTTCTCTTACGCTACTGGGACATTTCACTGTGATTCCAACACTTCTCATTTGTTAGGTAGTATTCCTAAGATAGGAATGGATATATTTAATTTTGGTCCTGAGGTAAACATTAAAGAAATCAAAGAAAAAATAGGGGATAAAGTCTGTCTTTTAGGTAATATGCCTTCCATTGACATTGCTAAAATACCTGCCTCAAATACTTTGCAAAGAGGGACAGCTGAAGATATAGATAGAATTTGTAAGCAGCTAATAGAAATAGGCAAACCAGAGGGAGGTTATATGTTAACTACAGGAAGTGGAATGGCTGCAGGAACCCCTATAGAAAACATAGAGACTATGATAAAAACAGGAGAAAGGTATGGAAAATACTGAAAGAATGTAGAGGTAACGCTTAGTTGTTATCATAATAATAAATCAGAGGCTTTTTATGACATCAAGAGAAAGAGTATTAATGGCTTTAAGATGCAAACAACCTGATATGGTTCCCTTTATGGATTCTTACATTGATCCAGGTATTCAGGAAATTCTCCTGGGAGAGAACTTATCAGTTCCTACTGTTTCGCATACTACGCCAGGGTTTTTCTCATGGGGTTCTTTCAATAAATGCGAGAAAGGTTATTCATTTAGAATGGCCTATTCTATCAGTCCAGAGTTTGCCGACAGATTTTTTTTCGATGCTTTCTGCATCGATTATCTTCCCCCACTGTTTGTGGAATCTGGATTCACCGGGAGTGAGGAGATGATCAAAGATGGATTGTTGGTTTCAAAAGAATCTTTGAAGATAATGGATGAACTACCCGATCCAGACGATCCATCTCTATATGAACTTACGAGAAAGGTAATTGCAGAGTGCCGAGATTATAGTGATAAAGCTATTGGGGCACGAGGACGAATAGGAGTGTCACCCACTCTTCTTAGTATGGGTATGGAGAGTTTTTCTATAGCACTGCATTTTGAACCTGGGTTAATAGAGGAAGTTATGGGTCGGTATACTACCTGGACAGCAAAAATTGTTCAGAATCTAAATGAAATAGGCTTAGACTTTCTGTGGTTCTTTGATGATATTGCCTCAAATTCAGGATCTATAGTTTCACCGCAGACATTCCGAGATTTTTTTATGCCGAATATGCGGAGAGTGGCAAGTGTTATAGAACTCCCCTGGGTATTTCACAGTGACGGTAATCTTTGGCCTTTGATGGATGATCTTCTTTCCTTGGGAATGAACGGGATTCATCCTATACAACCCGATGTTATGGATATTAAAGAAGTCAAAGAAAAATGCGGGGATAAAGTTTGTATTTTAGGGAATATCGGTGTAGATTTATTGGCACGAGGAACACCAGCTCAAGTTGACTCATTGGTCAAAGAAAGAATACATACTATTGGGAAAGGAGGAGGTTATATTATTACCTCTGGGAATAGCATACCTTATTATTGCAAACCCGAGAATGTCCGTGCATTCTGCAATGCTGTGAGAAAATATAGGAGAATATATTAAAGATGAAGTATACATTGCTTGAAGGGGGAAATTTACTATGAGAATTTTGACTCCGAGAGAAAGAATTTTAAAGTCACTTGCATTTGAAGAGCCTGATAGAGTGCCCTTAGATATAGGGGGTATTAATGTTACGTCTATTCATGTTGAAGTGGAAAAGAAATTAAAAAAATATTTTGGGTTTGAAGGTGGCAAGAGCCGTATCAGATCGTATAATCAGAGATGTGTTATTCCTGATGAACGAATTCTACAGTATTTTGGGTCAGATACCCGCAGCATTTATTTTAACGAATCTAAGGAATGGGTAAAGCAACCTAATGGTTTATGGGTGGACGAGTGGGGCATTGGTTATAAATTATCACCTGATGGATATTACTATGATTTTGCAAGTCATCCATTAAAAGATTCTACTATGAAAGATTTGGATCAATATCAATGGCCGGATCCGTATTCTAATAGAAGACTCAAGGGAGTTTTAGATGAGGCAAGAAAACTTAGTGAAGATGATAGATATTGTTTGGTGTTGGAAGGCTCTCGAGAGTGTATCTTTGGTCTTGCCTCATGGCTAAGGGGACATGCTCAGTTTTATATGGATTTGGTAGCCGATAAGGAATTTGCTAATGCTCTATTAGATGGACTTTTAGAATACCAGAAAAAACTAATGGGGTATATACTGGATAAGTTGGGAAGATACGTTGATGTTGTCAAGGTGGCTGATGATCTGGGTGCTCAAAATGCGCTTATTATTTCCCCGACTACCTATCGAGAGATTATTAAACCCAGGCAAGCTGAACTTTACCGATATATTAAGGAAAGGTGTAGTTGTAAACTCCTTTTACATACTGATGGTGCTGTCCATGAATTAATTCCCGACTTCATTGAAATGGGAGTAGATATTCTTAACCCTCTTCAGATATCGGCAGATAATATGGATCCTGAAAGTTTGAAGGAAGAATTTGGTGGTAAGATTGTATTTTGGGGTGGCGGTTGCGATACGCAAACCACTTTACCTTTTGGTACTCCAGAGGAAGTTCGAGAGGATGTAAAAAAGAAGATTATGTCATTTAAAGATGGAGGGGGATTTGTATTTGCTCAGATTCATAATATACAACCCAGTACACCTATAGAGAATATTTTGGCAATGTACAATGCTTTCCATGAATTTTCTCCTTACAATTAAAGGAAGCTCTCAAAATATTAAATGATTTATGCCCAGATTCCTTTCTTTATTTTAGAGGAAGTTAACTACTGAGAATATGAAATTTACTGAAAATTTTACAGAAGCTTCAAAGAAATGTTTTTCAGTGACGAGTTATAATTCTAAAATCCAATAGGGAGTATTTATGAGTGACAAAAGACCAAAGGTGGTAGTAACCGATTGCGATCATCCCTCTATGGAGATAGAGAGAAAAGTATTGAGTGAAATTAATCCGGAGTTTGTAGTATCTTATTGCAGCACAGAGACTGAAGTTATAGAAATAGCTAAAGATGCTGATGGGATAATTAACCAGTATGTACCTATAACCAGAAAGGTCATTGAATCGCTGAATAAGTGTAGGATTATTGTTCGCTATGGGGTAGGGGTGGACAACATTGATATAGAGGCAGCTAATGAACATGGGATTATTGTAGCGAATGCCCCGGATTACTGTGTTGATGAGGTTTCCACTCATACTATGGCCTTAATCCTTGCCTGTGCACGAGGGATAACTTTATTTGATAGGAAAATAAAAGAGAAAAAGTGGGATTTTGCGCTGGTAAAGCCACTTTTTCGGACTCAAGGGAAAACTCTTGGTCTTTTTGGCCTGGGGAAAATTGCAAGATCAGTAGCTCAAAAAGCCTCAGGATTTGGTTTTAAGATCATTGCTTGTGATCCCTATGTTCCCAGGGCTAATGCGGAAATAGAATTGACCAAGTTTTCTCGATTATTGTCGGATTCAGATTTTATATCCATTCATGCTCCGCTAACCAAAAAGACAAGATATTCTTTTGGTGGAAATGAACTAAAAACTATGAAGAAAACTGCTTATTTGGTAAATACCGCCCGAGGGTCTATTATTGATGAAAAGGCTCTCTATGAAGCCCTTAAAGAGAGATGGATTGCTGGGGCGGCTTTGGATGTTATGGAAAACGAACCACCTGATTGGAAAAATCCTATGCTAAAGTTAGACAACTTGATTATCACGCCTCATGTCTCTTTTTACTCGGAAGAATCCTATATCGAGCTGAAGACTAAGGTTGCCGAAGCAGTGTTGTCCGTTTTAAAAGGGGGATTACCTAAGAGTGTTTGTTAGCCCTTAAGCGGTAAGGGGAAGAAAATAACTACAAGGAGATGCTCTTATGAACAGAAAAGTTGTTACCTTTGGGGAGATTATGCTGAGGTTATCTCCACCTAATTACAAAAGATTTATTCAAGCTGATTCATTTGATGTGGTCTATGGGGGAGGGGAGGCTAATGTTGCAGTTTCTCTTGCTAACTTTGGACTTGATGCCTATTACGTAACCAAGCTTCCCAATAATCCTTTGGGTGATGCTGCCCTGAATCATTTAAGACGATTTGGTGTAAAAACAGATTACATAAAAAGAGGTGGAAATAGGCTGGGTATTTACTTTTTAGAGATAGGTGCAGCACAAAGATCGTCTAAGGTGGTATATGATAGAGTTGGCTCTTCTATAGCCGAAGCAAAAGTTGGGGATTTTAACTGGGATGATATTTTTAAAGATACTGAATGGTTCCATTTTACAGGTATTACCCCAGCCTTAAGTGACAGTGCAGCTGATCTAACGTTAGAGGCAGTAAAAAAGGCCAGGCAAAATGAGGTTAAAGTAAGCTGCGATTTAAACTATCGAGGGAAACTCTGGAGTTCAGAAAAAGCTAATAGAGTAATGACGCAACTTATGGATTATGTTGATATAGCCCTGGGGAATGAGGAAGATGCAGAGAAAATTTTTGGCATTAGGGCATCAAGATCCGATGTTACTGCTGGAAGGCTCAATGAGGAAGGTTACAGATTTGTAGCCAGGGAACTAACGAAAAGATTTAATTTTGAACTGGTAGCTATTACCTTAAGGGAAAGCTACTCAGCATCGGATAATAGTTGGTCTGCTCTAATCTACGATGGGAAAGAATATTATACTTCAACTAAGTATAAAATTCATATAGTAGATCGTGTAGGTGGAGGAGATGCTTTTGCTGGTGGTTTACTATACTCACTTATTAATGAGAGAGAAATAAAAGAGGCATTGGAGTTTGCGGTGGCTTCATCTTGCTTAAAACATACGATATTAGGTGATTTTAATATGGTAGGTGTAGATGAGGTAAGGGCTCTTCAGGCTGGAAATGTATCCGGTAGAGTGCAAAGATAAGCCACAGATTAGATAGGTAGCCGCAACCTTCAGGTTGCGTTGTTTTGCGCAGATTAGTAGCACAGGCATCCTGCCTGTGTGGAACCTGCGGCTACCAGTCAAAAAATGAAAATAGAGTTTTTTAATATAGCAAATGAATAAGGAGAGTGGAATGTCGGATAAAGCCTCAAGTCTTAAATTGTTGTTAGATGAGAGAATAATACCTGTGGTTAGGGCAGAATCAGCCCAGGAGGCTATGAGGATAGTGGAGGCAGTGAAAGAAGGCGGGATTAATACTATGGAGATAACTATGACTGTTCCCGGGGCAATTGGAGTAATGGAAGAGGTAGCTAAAAAGTTTGGTAGTGATATTTTACTGGGAGCAGGAACAGTGCTTGATGCTGAAACGGCAAGGCTCTCTATTTTAGCGGGAGCTAAGTTTATTGTTGGGCCTTGCCTTACTATAGAGCTTATAAAGATATGCAGAAGATACTCTAAGGTTGTAATTCCTGGGGCAATGACACCAACTGAAATACTTAAGGCCTGGGAAATGGGAGCTGATATAGTAAAGGTATTTCCTGCTGGCAACCTGGGAGGACCTTCCTATATTAAAGCTATAAAGGCACCCCTACCTCATGTTTTACTTAATCCCACCGGTGGGATTACCCTTGCCAATGCTGCTGATTTTATTAAATCTGGCGCATCTGTTATCTCAGTTGGTAGTGCCTTAATAGATAAAAAGGCGATAAAGGAGAAAAAGTTTGAGGTAATAACTGAAAAGGCAAGAAAGTTTTTAGAGGAGATAAAAAACGCACAGGAAGGATAAAAATATTTTGATTAGTCGTTCTCTTTGACAATGCGGATGGTTGTTTTGGTTGCTACCACGAAATTATTAGGAAGTTTATCTGCATATAGTTTAAATAATCGTTGTAACACCGCAATTTTACTTGCAGTTCGTTCATTTTCCAGTCGGAGAAGAATTACACCTTTATGTGGCTTTCTTGTATGAAAAACAAGCTCACCAAAATCTTTGTCGTTTGTAATCAGAATACGGTTGTCGATGTATGCCTTTCTGAGAACTCTGTCATCGTCTAACCCTCGGGCTTCTTCATATACCGAAAATACATTATGATGTTGCTCACGTAACCACTGGGCAACTGCAGGACCAGTGCATTCATCCACAAGGAATCGCATCTAAGTCTCCACTGCTAAGGGCATAAATGTGGTATTTTCAAGAGCTTCTGTGGCAAATAGTAGACAAGCTAAAATATCTTCATGGGTCAATCCCTTGTATTCCTGAAGAATTTCAGTAACCGTAGCCCCGTGAGCTAACAATCCCAGGATATACTGAACGGTTAACCGTGTTCCTCTTACAACCGGCTTTCCAACCATAACTTTGGGATTTAGTGTGATACGTTCAAGCAATTCACTCTTCTTCATTATTCTTACCTCTCTGAATACTTTGGCAATAGTAATATCTTTATCTACACTTCATATTAAAATTGTCCATTTAAATATATATAAATTTAAAGGGTAAATGTCAAGTCTCGTCCCTGGATTCTTCCATTTCAGGAAAAAATCAGAGTATGAACAATGTAGCGCAGACCTTTAGGTTTGCTTGATTTGGCAGGTTTAAAGACCCGCGCTACAATAACAAAGAGACTTTTCCTGAAACTGGAGTCAATTCTATTGACATAAGGCAAAATATATGATAAGTAAGTGATAAAATTTAAGGATTAAAGATGAAAACATTTACACAGGGAACTCATCCTCCTCAGCGAAAAGGCCTAAGTAAAAATATGCAGATAAGAAGGCTCTTGCCTCCTCCTCGGGTTATTCTCCCTCTATCCCAGCATACAGGTGCCCCTTGCAAACCTTTAGTGAGCAAAGGGGACAGGGTAGAAAAAGGGCAGCTTATTGGGGATAGCAATGCCTTTATCTCCAGTCCCATCCATAGCTCGGTAGCAGGAAAAGTCTTCTCTATTGAAAGATTTCCCCATCCTATTTTTGGCGAAGGTGAGGCTGTAGTTATTGAAACTGCTGATGAAAACGAGAAAACTTACTTAGAAGAGATACAGCAGGATATTGATCTATCATCCCTTTCTCCTGAAGATATTCGAAAAAGGGTGAGGGAATCTGGCATAGTTGGATTGGGAGGAGCTGCTTTTCCTACCCATGTTAAGCTCACCCCTCCTTCTGGCAAAACTATAGATACGGTTATTTTAAATGGATGTGAATGTGAGCCCTATCTTACCTCTGATTATAGAATTATGCTGGAAAGAGGCGAAGATTGTCTTTTCGGTCTGAAACTTATTATGCTGGCTACAGGGGCAAAGAAAGGATACATAGGCATTGAATCAAATAAACGAGAAGCTATTTCTCTTTTGCAGAGAATATCTGGCCAAGAGGAGAATATTCAAGTTATATCTCTTAAGACAAAATATCCTCAAGGGGGAGAAAAGATGCTTATAAAAGCTATCCTAAATAGAGAAGTTCCCTCTGGAGGTCTGCCTTTAGATGTGGGAGTGGTGGTAAGTAATGTGGGTACTGCTGTGGCTATCCTCGAAGCTGTAAAGTTTAAAAAACCTTTGATAGAAAGAGTTATTACTGTAACGGGGAAGGTACGTAATCCTTCTAATCTGTTAGTTCCCATAGGCACTCCTATATCGTATTGCATTGATCAATGCGAAGGATTAAAGGAGGAGGCTGCCAAGATAATTATGGGAGGGCCTATGATGGGGATATCCCAGTATACCTTAGATGCTCCTGTAATTAAAGGAACATCGGGGATTTTAATTCTGGGGAAAAAGGATAGTTTATTTTTAAAAGAAGAGCCTTGTGTGAAATGCTCTCGTTGTGTAGATCACTGTCCAACGGGACTTTTTCCGACTATTTTAATTAAACTGATACGGGGAGAAAGATGGGAGATGTTAGGCGATTATAGTATAATGGATTGCATTGAGTGTGGTTGTTGCTCCTATGTTTGTCCTTCTAAGATTCCTTTGGTTCAGTTAATAAAGTTAGGAAAGAAAGAATTCAAAGAGAGGTGTCTAAAAAAATGAGTGCTGATCAAATTATCAAGCTTAGTGAGAATTTTTTAATGCATACCTATTCTCGTATTCCTATAGTTATAGAAAGGGGGAAAGGTTCCAGGGTTTGGGATAAAGAGGGAAAGTGTTATCTTGATTTTATCTCTGGAATAGGGGTAATGGCTGCTGGTTATTCTCATCCTTATATCATAGAGGCGATGATAGAGCAAGCCAAAAACTTTGTTCACTGTTCCAATCTTTACTACATTTATCCTCAGGCAAAGTTGGCTGAAAAGCTCTGTGAATTATCATTTGCTGATAAGGTATTTTTTTCTAATTCCGGAGCCGAGGCTAATGAAGCTGCTGTAAAGTTAGCCCGCAAATTTGGGGCCCCCAGAGGTGCCTACGAAATGGTTGCTATGGAAAATTCCTTTCATGGAAGAACTTTAGCTACTTTGGGTTTAACAGGTCAGGCTAAATATCGGAAAGATTTTGGTCCTTTTCCTGGAGGATTTACATTTGCTCCCTTTAATGATTTAGAAGGGGTGAAAAAGGCTATCTCATCAAAAACCTGTGCTGTGATTGTTGAACCTATTCAGGGAGAGGGAGGTATCAATGTGGTTTCTCGTGATTTTTTTGAGGGTTTGGCTGACCTTTGCAAAAGAGAAGGGATTTTACTCATTCTTGATGAGATTCAATGTGGTCTGGGAAGGACGGGGAAACTATTTACCTACCAGCACTACCAAATTGAGCCTGATATAATGACCTTAGCTAAGCCTTTGGGAGGGGGACTTCCCATTGGAGCAACTCTTGCTCGAGAGGAAGTAGCCTCAGCGTTTACACCGGGAAATCATGCTTCTACCTTTGGAGGCAACCCTTTAGTTTGTGCCGCAGCACTTGCATTCTTGAAAGTTTTAGAAGATGGTAAGTTAGTGGAAAAAGCAAGGGAAAAAGGAGAGTATTTTCAAGCTCGGCTGCAAGAGCTTAAGAAGAAATTTTCTTTTATCCAGGAGATAAAAGGCAAAGGATTAATGTTGGGGATGAAGCTGAATACCTATAATGGGAAGAAAATAGTGGAGGAATGCCTGGAAAGAGGTCTTCTTATTAACCTCGCTGCAGGAGAGGTTCTTCGTTTCCTTCCCCCTCTTGTTGTGGAGAACGCTGATATTGATGAAGCTGTACATATACTGGAGGATGTCCTTAAAAATATTTAGCTCATAGCTCATAGATAAAAGTAGCGCAGACCTTTAGGTCTGCCAAAAAAATCTATTATCAGGTCTAAAGACCCGAACTACATAATACAGGACAAAACAGTGAAATTAAAGCCTGTTGTTGGGATTGATCTGGGAGGAACTAATATTGTAGGTATTTTAATTACCCAGAGGGGGGATATACTCACAAAGAAGAGAAAGAAAACCTTCGCTCAAGAAGGCAAAGACAGAGTTATTGCTCAAGTCGTTGGTTGTATAAATGATCTTTTAGAAGAAGGAGAAACCCTTGGGGTATCTTCGAAAGAGATTTTAGGAATAGGAGTAGGAAGCCCCGGCCCCTTAAACCGTAAAAAGGGAATAGTCTATTATCCTCCCAATCTACCTGGATGGGAAAATGTTCCCCTGAGAAGGATTTTAAAAGATAAGGTAGGAATATCCGTTTTTATTGAAAATGATGCGAATGCGACTGCTCTGGGGGAGTGGTGGTTGGGAGCTGGAAAAAATGTGAATAATTTAATTTTGTTAACTCTGGGAACAGGAATTGGGGGAGGTATAATTATAGGAGGAGAGGTTTATCATGGGTCCAGGGATATGGGAGCAGAACTGGGACATATAGTGATTAAGGAAGGGGGAATGATCTGTGGATGTGGAATTAGGGGATGCCTGGAGGCCTATGCGTCTGCTACAGGAGTAGTAAAAAGAGCAAGGGCTGCTATAAAACAGGGATATAAAACTATTCTGAAAAGTTTGGTAGGAGATAATCCTGAAGGGTTAACCTGTGAGTTGGTATTTCAGGCTGCCCGAGAAAAAGACCCTTTAGCTCTGTGGTTAGTTGAGGAAACAGGGAGATATTTAGGGGTTGGTATAGGAAGTCTGGTGAATGTTTTAAATCCAGAGATGGTTATTCTTTCAGGGGGGATGATAAAAGCAGGGGATCTTTTGCTCAATCCAGTGCGCAGGTTTGTTAAACTATTCTCTATGAAAGCGTTAATTGAAAAGGTGGAGATTGTCCCAGGGAACTTAGGAGATGAAGCTGGGGCTATAGGGGCAGCGGCAACTGTTTTAAAGGAGAGAAAAATATTGTAAAAGCGTGAATGCGTTGAGGCGTGGATGGGTTAATGAGATAAACGGAATAAACGAGACAAACCAGACAAACGAGGTTTGATAGTAAGTTGGACTTATGAATTCTATGGGTCAAGAAAAAAGAGCAGAGATAATTTCTGTGGGAACAGAGATTCTTCTGGGTCAGATAGTAGATACAAACTCAGCCTATTTAGCGAAGAAATTGGCGTTATTGGGAATAAACCTTTTCCGCAAAACTGCAGTTGGTGATAATGCAAAGAGGATAAAAGAAGCAGTTAAAGAGGCTTTAAAAAGATCAGATATTCTTATTCTTACAGGAGGCTTGGGACCTACCCAGGATGATCTTACGAAAGAGGCGGTAAGTGAGCTGCTGGGAAAAGAATTACTATTAGATGAGAAGATAGCAGAGCAAATCCACACTAAAATTTTTCATCATCGGATACATAAAGAAGCGATTGCGAAGCAGGCCATGATACCTTTATCAACTCAAGTTATTTCCAATCGAATAGGAACTGCTCCAGGAATTATTTTTGAAGAGAATGAAAAAACTATAATTTTGCTCCCCGGAGTTCCTCAAGAGTTACTGGTAATGATGGATGAGGAAGTCATTCCTTACTTTTTAGCTAAAATTCCCCGGGAAAAGATTATAAAATCTAAAGTGTTAAAGCTCTGGGGAATAGGGGAAAGCGAGGTAGACAAAAGAATTAGCTCTATAATTACCAGGCAGTTTAATCCTACAGTAGCTCTTTTAGCGAAAAAAGAAGGTGTATGTGTCCGCATTACAGCAAAATTTACCCCGGATAGGGTGGATGAGGAGATTAAAAGGGTAGAGGATAAGGTTAGAGAAAAACTTGGTTATTATATTTATGGAGTTGATGAGGAAACAATGGAGTTAGTGGTAAGCTCTCTTTTAAAAAAGAGAGGTGTAACCTTAAGTTTAGCTGAATCCTGTAGTGGTGGACTGCTCTCTCATAGAATAACCAGTATTCCTGGAAGCTCGAATTACTATCTTGGTGGAGTGGTAAGCTACAGCAACGAGGTAAAATGCAATTTGTTGGGAGTTCCAGAGAAGCTTATCAGGGAAAAAGGAGCGGTGAGCGAAGAGGTAGCAAAAGAGATGGCGAAAGGAGCAAGGATGGTGGGAAGAGCTCATCTGGGTATAGGAATTACCGGTATCGCTGGACCGAGTGGTGGAACTTCTGATAAACCTGTAGGACTGGTCTATATTGCTCTTAGCAGTGAGAAAAAAGAGCTATGCCAGAGATTCATATTTTCTGGGAAAAGGGAAATAATAAAGTGGAAAGCCTCTCAGTCTGCCCTGGATATGCTTAGAAGGTATTTAGCCCACATTCAGTAAATTTTTCATTCCTTCTCAAGAATAAAACTTCCCCCGGATATTTCCCTGGCAATAATCTGGTAGTTTCTGTCAAAATCTATATCTATTTGCATTAAATTGGAACACTTTTTTCCCAGGATTTCCTTTTTCAAATTAAAGGCAGCTCCTTGTTCCCCGGACTCAAGGTATAAATTTTGAAAATCTGTTCTTCGATTAACCTTTATCGTTATCTCTTCCCCACATTTTTCACATTTTATCCTAAAGGGTATAAAATCAGCCTCTCTTCTTGCCTGAGAGGTCTGTTTTAACCAGGAAGAGAGTTTATCAAAAATTCCCATCTATCTCACCTCCAGTTAATAATAGTTGTAGTTTCAAGATTTACCAATTGTAGTCGAATGTATAGAATCAACTACACCACAATTCCCTTGGTCTAATTCTATGAATTCTGCTATTTCCGAAGCGTTTGGTAAATATTGAAAGCAAAGGTGATAATCAATTATGCATTTATTATCAATAATAATTATATAAAAAAGAAGTTTCTTGGCAAGGTTTTAGCATTTTCCAGGAAGGATTTGAATTTGACAGGGCTCTTATATTATACTATGCTGAAATTGTCGGGAAAAGATGCGAGAAGAAAATAAAAACGAGAAAATGTTGTTACTGGTACGGCAAGAGGTTAGGGTTGTTGTAAATGGAAAATATACTAAAGTTCGATCCACTTTCATCTTTTGCTAAGAGAAGGCAAGGAGAGGGAATACTGTTATTCGACTTTAAGATTTTAGAAACCTTTGGTGAAAATACTGATATCCTGTTATTCAATGGTGATTATTTAGAATTACTTAAGAAAATCCTTCTAATGATATAGATTAGAGCACTTTTTGGAGGAAAATAGCATGGGAAGAAATAATTCTTCTGATTCTTTAATTAAAGAAAAGGATAAATGGGCAAATTACTATCATAATCTTCTTAACAAAAATTTAAAAATCTTTTTTAAAGATGCGGTGAGAATAACCCTTACCAACCCGTCGCAGGCATATTTTTTCTATAAGACAGTACGATGGCAAAAGAAGGCTGCCCTCATGAGATCGCGGTGGCAAGAGCAAGGTATCAACATACCTCCAATCGTGATATTTAGCGTAACCACGAGGTGCAATCTTACGTGCAAGGGTTGCTATGCTCAGGCTCTTCATCCACCATCTGATAGGGAGATGAGTGAGGCTAAGATAAGAGGTATGATGAGTGAGGCTAAAGAACTTGGAATTTCCTTTTTTGTAATTGCTGGCGGTGAGCCCCTCATGCATCCGGAGATTTTGGATATCACAAAGGATTTTCCTGAGGTCCTTTTTCTTATATTTACCAATGGTTTGCTGCTCGATGATAAGATGTTTATGAGATTGAAAAAAATAAAAAACGTTATCCCCCTGGTGAGCCTGGAGGGGCATGCTGTAGATACAGATGGACGAAGAGGAGAAGGGGTGTATGGTCGCCTGCAGGACATCATTAGAAAGCTTAAACGTAAAGATATTTTCTTTGGCACCTCCCTAACTATAACCAGACCAACCTTTGATACATTAACTGATCACCATTTTGTGGAGAATTTAGTGAAGGCAGGGTGTAAATTCTTTCTTTATCTTGAGTACACCTCAATAATAGAGGGGACTGAAGATTTGGTCCTTACACGTGAGCAGAGAGTACAGCTTAGAAGTTTAATGGATTCATTCCATTCGAAATTTTCAGCATTATTCATTACTGTTCCTGGCCATGAAGTGGAAGTTGGAGGTTGCCTTGCTGCTGGACGAGGTTTTGTTCATATTACAGCAGAAGGTGATCTTGAACCCTGTCCTTTCGCCCCTTTTTCTGACACCAACCTGAGGAACTCATCACTCAAGGATGCTTTGCAATCAAGACTTTTTAAAGTCATCCGTCAGCATCCTGAAAAGTTGAGCCCTACGAAAGGTGGCTGTGCGCTCTGGAAAAGACGCAAATGGGTCCAGTCATTACTGGATAAAACTTAGAAAAGAAGTTAATGTGGTAGATAAAGCTAAGCATAATTAAGTGAGGTAGTTTAAGAACTCCTCTTCTTGTCCTTTTAACCCGATTCAGCCCACTGAAATTCCAAACAACCCACCTGGTGGGTAGGGGCGACTTTGGTCGCCCTCTGTGAAGCAAGAGTTAAAAAGCAATCGGGAGGCTAAAGCCTCCCCTACCCAGGCGGAGAACTTTAATGAGCTCATAATTAAGTTACTGGACTTCTTAAGAAGGGGCAATGAGGAATGCTTAAAATAAAAATTCTCACTTTATTTTCTCTTTCAAAATCTTCCCTGGCACAAACTTAGGAACCTTTTTAGCCAGTATCTGCATCTTTTCTCCTGCCTGAGGATTTCTTCCTCTTCGCACTCCAATTCTTTGCGCTAACTTTGCCTGGGATAATCCAATAGCACCTCTTAGCTCTCTTATTTTTCACCAAACTTTATTTCCATCCCACGCTATTGTTATAGTGAATTACAGATGTTTGTCAAATTTGCTGCCAAATGAGAAATCGAACACATGGATAAGATGTTGGAAAATGGCACGGGGGGTATTGGAGGAGAGATTCCTTGACCCCACCGATGATGCGACAAATTACTATGATAGAACTCTTGATAATAATCCTTCATCCTGGGCTAAGAAAATCTTAGTTTAAGACAAGAATAGAAAGCTTTAGTTTTTAGGGATAGCAAGAAAAAGATTATTTGGAAAAATAAATCTGCATTGACCTGAAATAGTCTATTTAGGAATGGAAAGATTTGAACTTGACAGGACTCTTATGTTATAATATATTATAAATTAGTATTATGAATTGCAATATTGCACATCTTTGACATACTATAATTTAT
>JAUWZM010000002.1 GCA_030615365.1 Candidatus Aerophobota bacterium
TTTTATCTTTATTTTAACACAAATAAAGATAAAAGTCAATAAGAAATACCGAAAGATTTATATAGTTTTATCACTGAAAATCTTTCAAAAAATAGACATTTTTGACTGTTAAAAAATTTTCGTGCAAAAGTTGGTTGACAAATGTTTCTCCACGTCTGGGGGATTCATGATTAAAAAGAATACCATTGCAGGCAAACATCTCATACCCTTCCCGATAATTTACTACCATCCAGTAAGCGTAGACCTTGGCTATAGCGTATGGACTGCAAGGTTTGAATGGGGTAGTTTCATTTTGTGGAGCAGGGGCATCCCCAAACATTTCGCTGCTTGATGCCTGATAAAATTTGGTTTTAATACCGCTTCTCCTTATTGCCTCAAGGAGTCTGGTTGTTCCTATACCAGTTACATCACCAGTGTATTCAGGCATATCAAAACTAACCCGAACATGACTTTGAGCTCCCAGGTGATAGACCTCTTCTGGTTGAATATTATAAATTAAATTGGTTAACTGGCTGGAATCGGACAAATCACCATAATGCAGGAATAATCGGGCCTGGGGAGTATGAGGGTCCACATAAAGATGATCGATTCGGTCTGTATTAAAGGTACTGGCACGGCGTATAAGGCCGTGAACCTCATAACCTTTTGAAAGAAGAAACTCAGCAAGATAGGAACCATCTTGACCAGTAATACCGGTGATGAAGGCACGTTTCATTTTAAGGATTCCCATATACTTTTTTGTAATATTCTTGGAAAATCTGGAACTCTAACTTTTTCTCCACGTTTAACCAGTAGAACGTTTTCTTAATAATATTATAACGATTTGTCATTGTAAGGAGCATAAGCGACCAAGCAATGACAGGCGAAAAAGAAGTCTACATCTTAGCAGGCCTAAAGGCCTGCGCTACATTTTCTCGCAGGCTGAAGCCTGCGGCTACCCTAAGAAACCAAGTTCACTCAGTGAACTTTTTCTCCTTTGCTTTTCTCTTTTAGCTCCTCCGGGAGAAACTCGGCGAAGCGAGAGAGAAGCTTTTGTGCCTGCATTAGCTTTTGCCTTAGCTCCCAGAGGTCGTCAAAGTGAATCTCTAAAGTTTTGGTGAATTTACCTGGTTTTTGATTTAAGAGATTGTTCATTCGTTTAAAGAGGCCATCCGCGTTTATATAGGTATAGGGATCAATACCCTTTAAGTACCCCATTTTTCGAAGCTCATAGCGAAGATGCTGGATAGACCATTTTTCATCTATAATCCTTTGGATTATCTCTTTTAACTTCTTCTGGTCTTGAAGAAGTTCAACACAACGAGATAGAATGCGGGCATGAGCTACGCTGAAGCCTTGCCTTTGCTTTAGTTTTTTTATGGGCCACTTCCCAAGATTGAAGATAAGTAAAAGTTCTGTAATATAGGATTTTTGAACTCCCAGAAGGGAGGCAAGTTCCACGTTCCTGTAATTATAAGTATCTTCAAGTTTTTTAATGTAAAGCGCTTTTTCAATAGGAGAAAGGCGGATTTGAAGGGTATTGCGCAACACGGCAATCTCCTGAAGTTCTTTCTCTGTTACATCCTCTATAATAAGGGCTGGAACCTCCTGAAAGTTAAGGTCTTTAGCTACGCTGAAACGTCGGAAACCATCCACTATCTCATAGCTTACCTTTGGACAAGGAACTTTGTCATCAATGGGGGTAACGAGTAAAGGCTCCTTTATACCTTTTTCCTTTATGCTAAGGTAGAGCTTCTCACCTGAATGCCTTATCCTGGTCTTAAAGAGGATGCATCTAAGTTCCTTAACCTTTAAATTTGTAGGACCGGATACCTTCATTAGCACTAACCTCCTTGGGTGATAGGTGTTAGGTGTTAGGTCTTGGGTGTTAGGTATTGAGTTTTTGCTTTAGAGATTTTATCAGGCCATTTAACATTCTACCTATCTGGTTATAGCCCCCTTTCAGTTCCGTAAAGGTGTTTGTTGATAAGTAGCCTAGTTCATGAGCTAAAATTAAATGATATTTAGTCTCCTCAACTGATCCTCTGGCATTGTAAAGAAAATACACATATTCTTTTAAACTATTTCTCCCTGTTCCTTCAGCTATATTTGCTGGAATTGATGCAGCAGATCGACAAATTTGCTGGCTTAAGGTATAGCGAACCTCCTTAGGGAACTGACTCACCAATTTGTAAATGCGTACAGTCAGTCCATGTGCTTTCTGCCAGACTTGCAGATCCTCAAAATTACTTATTTTCATTTTGCATGCTATGTATTAGGTACTGGGTGATAGGTCTTGGGTGTTGGGTAATCCCCTAACCCCTAAGACCCAATTCCTAAGACCTAATACCTAATTCTTAAGACCTAACATTTTTCCTATCAGAGGGGGCTTTTCGCAAACTGCCAGCCATAGAGAAAAATTTGCTTT
This sequence comes from Candidatus Aerophobota bacterium, assembly GCA_030615365.1. The sequence continues at coordinate 2,408 of JAUWZM010000002.1, forward strand.
CCTCAATTTCTTCAGGTTCGTAGGTTGTCAGGCTCTCACCCCTTACAATTCTTTGAGGGTTTTCAGTGAAAAACTTTAGAGCATCTTCCTTCCCAATCCAACCTGATATAGTTTTAAGGCTCTCTCGCAGGAAAAATTTACCGGGAGAGTGGATATCGCTGGCTACTAAATGAACTAAGTTATGTCTTATTAACTTCTCACAGAATCTTCTTGCCCGTTTTCCAAGATAACCTAAAGTGCTAAGTGAGGAGATTTGAATTAAAGCTCCCTGCTTTATCAGGTGATACACTAAATCTGGCGTTTGAAGAATAGCTCGGTTTCTCTCCGGATGCGAAATGATAGGTGTAAAATTTCTCAACTGCAACTGGAAAATCAGGTCCCTGGTAAATAGCGGTATCCAATTTAGGGGAAATTCAATAAGAAGAAATTTACCCATATCATTTATGGTAAGTAAAGTTTTATTCTTTAGCTGTTTGATAACATCAGGAGAAAGACGAATTTCTGCACCGGAAATAACCTCTAAGTTTATCTTCTCCTTTTTTAATTTCTCTTTAAGCTTACCTGTGATTAAAAGGATTTTTTCTCTATTGTTATCGTAAATGCCAGGTATAATATGAGGGGTGCAAGCGATAGTGGTAATACCCTCTTTTTGGGCAAGGGTGCACATCTTCAAAGATTCCTCCCAATTTTTGGCTCCATCATCAAGTCCCGGTAAAATATGGGTATGAAGATCCACCATCTCGTTTGTTTCGTTTGTTTCGTTCATTTAGTTTCTTCTTGAGGGTAATAATAATAGTAGTAGTAACTTCCATAGCCTCGTCTTTCCAGCACCACCTTATTTAAAACTACCCCTAAGATATTTGCCTTTACTTTCTCCAAACTCTCTTTAGCCCTCTCAGCAGCCTCTTTTTCCACTTCACCTATTGCTAAGACCAAAAGAGTTCCCTCCACGCTGGTAGAAAGCACGGGAGCATCAGTTAAACTAACAGAAGGAGGAGTATCAAATATCAGTTTATCGTAGTCACCTTCCAGTTTTGAAATCAACTCCTTCATCTTAATAGAGCCTAAAAGCTCTGAAGGATTAGGTGGCAGGGGGCCAGTGGTAAGAATGTCAAGCTTATTTATTTTTTCTATATTTTTAACTACACTGGAATAGCTTTCTCTGCCAGTTAAAATATTGGTCAGACCCGGGTCTCGTTTTAAATCAAATATTTTGTGAATCCCAGGATTTCTAAAATCCGCGTCAACTAAAAGAGTTCTCTCTCCTGCCAAGGCAAAAGTTATACTCAGATTCACCGCCACAGAGGTTTTTCCCTCTTTAGGGATAGAGCTGGTCACCACTAAGGTTCTTATCTTCTTTTCAATGTCCACAAATTGAAGATTTGTTCTCAAAATCCGATAAGCTTCTGAGATAGCTGATTTGGGCTTGGTTAAGGAGATAGTTTCTACTTTATCTACTTTCTCTTGTTGCTTCTTTTTAACTTTTGTTTTTACATTAGATCTATCCTTTTCTTTTCTCTTTTTTTTTCTTCCTCGTCTATAGGGGTAAGAGTATCCATATCGAGTTCCTGAACCGAGCTTAGGAATTACACCTAAAACAGGAAGCTCTAACAGGTCCTTTACCTCATCTTCCGTTTTGATGGTTTTATCCAGATATTCCGTGAAGAAGGCAAGGCCAAGACCGCAGACCATCCCGCTTATTAAGGCCAGTATAGCATTTAACTGCTTTCTGGGTTTAACTGGTTTATCGGGGACAACCGGAGGGTCCACTACCTCCAGGCTACCTATCTCACTCGCCGATTGAATTCTGAGCTCACTTTTTTTCTGTAAAAGGAGAGTGTAAATCTCCTCGTTTACCCGGGATTTTCTCTCCAATCTGGCAAGCTCTAATTCTTGCTGGGGAAGTTTGTTCACCTCTTTTTGGTAATCCTCAGCCACTTTATGTAGAGCATCCTCTTTCGCTCTAAGAGCATTAAGATCGGTCTCATAACTTACCAGTCGGGAGTAAAGGCCTGTGTACACTGGATTTATACTCTCAGTTTTCCCACTTACTATAGTTTCTACCTGATCTCGGAGTTGATTTTCAATCTCCTCAATTTTAGCCTTTACCTGGACAACCTCGGGGGCAGTGTTAGAGAACTGTCGATTTAACTGAGCCAGCTCAATCTGCAGTTCGGTCAGGCGAGACTTTAACATTCGCACAATGGGATTATTGGAGATAGTGATCGAGGACATCCAGGTTTTATCAATATTGGTAAGTTGTTTTCTTACCTCTTTAAGTCTTACTTCCATTTCCTGCCTGGAAATTCTGGTGCTCTCATAGGAGTTTTCTAAGTCTGCCAGATCCCTGACCTTTAATTCTGCTTCAGTGGAAAGTTGCATAAAACCTTCTTTTTCCTTGTAGTCTCGCAATTTTTCCTCTGTTTGCCCAAGCTCCTTTCCTACTTTTTCCACCTGCTGAGAGATAAAATCTAAAGCAGCAGTGGTTTCCATACGCCGGGAGGCTATATCATTTTCAATAGCCACCTGGGCAAGGGTATCAATAATATCTTTTGCCATTTCTGGGTAGTAGGAAGAGACGGTAACTTTTATGAGCCTGGTATCTCTTATCAGCTCAACAGAAATTCTATTTCTCAAACTCTGAGCCACTTGATGGATACTATTCTCAGGATTTTTTAACAGGTGTAATCTTTTTGCCACCTCTTCCATTGTACTTCTACTCTTGAGAATCTCGATCTGGGTGTTGATCTCGGTTTGAGTTGTAAATGTGGGAAGCTCACCAAAGATGACCTCTGCTCCTCTACCGGTCTCTCTTTTTTTAAGGTGAAGGGTGGTGGAGGCCTCATAGATGGGAGTCTGCAGGAAGGTTAGCACCATAGTAGTGATAAAAATTGTGCCTACAGCGAGAATGACAATCCACTTTCTTCTTAAGAGAACCTCAATGTAATCTTCAAGTCTGGGTTCTTTTTTCAAGATTTATCTCGTTTGTCTGGTTTATATAATTGAAATTTAAATGCCTATTTCATCCAGGAGTTGCAAAAGCTTTTGCCACTTTTCTCCTCCCAGAGTAATTGCTATTTCCCACTTCAGGGCTTTAAACTGACTGGATAGGTTGTAGATTTTGGTATCCAGATTCATAATTCTCTCATTTAATGCCCAAAGAGTATCTGGCTCTTCTACTCCTGCTTTGACCTGTTTTTCCAGAGAACTAAGGTTATCCTTAAGATAGGATTTAAGTTTAATTAAATTTTCCTTTTCGTTATCCAACTGGGATAATCTGGCTACTTTATTTAATAGATCAGAGACAATGGAATTTTTCAAGCTATTGTATTTTTGTTTAGCCTGTTCTAATTTTTCATTAAACGCTACCCTTTCCTGGAGGATATCCCTTTCTTTTGAAGGATCATAAAGGGGGATCTCCAGCTCCAAACCTACTGAAGGAACTATTCTCATGACATGAGTATCCTCATCCTCTTTGGTGCCTACGCCTCCTTTGACAGTTAAGTCAGCATCCCAGATCCTCTCTGGTAGGGGAATCGACTCCATTTCTACAATAATCCTCTTCTGGGAGCGAAGGATGGGGTTATTTTCTACCACAAAATCAATGAACTGCTGGAGAGCCTCAGCGCTGGGAAAAGTTTTATCTTCCTTAGCCCAGCCAAGGTAAGGGGAAGCTAACAGAGTTAATATCAAAAAGCCTACTACTGCTTTTTTTATATTCATATTGTCTTACCTTAAATTTTATCCAAAAGAGAGAAAAGCTCCGGCTGTTTTTCTCCTCCAAAGGTTGCAGCAATTTCCAGTTTTAAAATCTCCAGCTCAACCGCAGTGTTTTGCATATTAAGCGCAGCATTCATAATTCGCTCTTTCAGGTCAAAAAGGTTAGATGGTTCTTCTACTCCAGCCTTGACCTGCTTTTCAAGAGAGATCTCTCTTTCTTCTAAAAAGGATTTAAGCTCACTCAGATTTTGTTTTTTGTTTTTTAAGATTAAAATTCGAGTAATTTTGCCCATAAGCTTGGATAAAAGATCTTCCTTAAGATTCTCATAAGTTCTTCTTTCTTCGCCTAAAATTCTTATTCTACTTATCATCTGATTCCGAATATTTTCCACCTGGTCAAGAGTCAGGAAGGGAGCTTCCTCACTTAAAGTACCTCCTGTTTTAATCCTTTCAGGTTCAACAAAACCTTCTCCAGGCTCAGGCATCTTTTCAATCTGGGAGATTAAATTCCTCTGTTGCTGGAGTAAGGGGCTGTTTTCCACTGCCAGTTGGATTATCTGCTGGATAACCTTTTCCTGTTTTGGCTGCTCCTCTTTTACCTGAACCTGTGATTGAGTTTGTGCTAAAGCAAGTGATGTGGAAAGACACAAAACTATTACCATAACCATACAACAACTTACCATACCTTTCATTCTCATTTCTTACTCCTCAATATCGTTTATTTCGTTCTCTCATCTCTAATAAAACCCTACCCTTTCTGCCAGAGTAAAGGTGCTTTCATACTTTGCTCAGGAGTTCTCGCTCTATTTCCTTCAATTAGGATGATGTATAATTTAATAAAAACGACTGTTCCCGGGGAATCGTCTGGATCGAAGTTGACCGTTTTAAGAGAGGATCCGGAACAATTCTACCGCCAGCACAACCCCGGCATTTCCCTCACCAAAGAACTTCTCCACCTTTACAACTGCTGCATTTAGTCTTACACCTCGAAAGATTTCATAGGAGAGCCCAAAATTAATATTCTTTGCATCATATTCAGCCATAAAAGTAAGAGGCCTTTCCCATCCCTCAGGTGTGTGTATTTTCTCTATTCCCAGGAATATTCCCTGGAGTTTATCACGAACCTGAACCTCGCCGCCAAGCCCAGGGGGAACCTCTGAGTCTAATAAAAATCCTACTCCTCCGTAAAGATTGGTTTCTCCTAGTAAAGGAAGAGAGAAATTGTGCTTTCCAACTACAAGGTACGCAATGCTATCTACTTTATCCAGCCTTGCCAGGACACCGAGGCAAAGAGCAGGACGAGAACGCGTTTCCTCGAGGAGCCTCAGCTGTAGCTGGCCGGCGTATATATCCGGGGTCTCCATTACTATTACTCCTACCTGCAGCCACGAGGTAAGACCCAAGCTTAGAAAAACGTCCTTGTTTATATTTCCCCCGGGAAATCCTATATCAGGAGATTCCCCCCACCTATCATAGAACCCTGCTACTCCCACTTTCCATCCTCCAGGCCCCAGAAGGTCAGTTTTGGGGACACCAATAAGCCCTGAGGTAAAGTAGAATCCTCCTCCCAGGTGACCTGTTGCTACAGGCACTGCTACAAACAGCAAGGCAACAGAGAGTATGCTTGCCCACATCTTTTTCATTTTCCTCACCTCCTTGACAAAATTCATTTTTGTAATACAATGTAATATATTCTTCAAAATCTACAATCAAGTAAAGTTACTCGAAAAGGCAAACCATTTGAAAGAATGGGGCGCAAAGCCACAGGTCCGAAAGGACAGCTGGGCTGCCGAAAGTTTTGATAGTGCACCCGTTCTTCTGAATGGAAGAACGGGTTTTTTTATTCAAGTTTTTTCCTTAACTGCCGATAATCAATGCAGAAGTTAAAAAATTGGGAAAATAAGCAAAACAGGGAAATGGCGCATCTTGAAAGAAAATTATAAATTAGGAGTCCGATAAATGAGTTAGATTTTCAGGAAACAGGGGCCAGCCAACCCACTTTCTAAACCTCCCCCGAGGCTATATAGAAAAATGAGTCTTTCCCAGAAAATTTCGGCTTGGACAGCCTTAACTTTCTGGGAAGACCGACCCCCTTCGTTTTGTCATACTGCTTTAGATTAGCTGCTTTCAGTTCCTCTCATGCTGGCCTCAATTCCAATATAGGAGACTGGTGATAAAGTGGTTTTTCGTAGAGGTTTCATTTATGAAACCCGCTTTATTAAAGGGTCCGATAAATCGGACCGCTACAATATTGGGGTTTTTCACCACTCTCCTATCTATCCTCTAATCTAGCTCCTCATCGGAATAGAAGGAGGCTGGCATGAGAAAAAAAACTATTATAGCTCTCGTACTAGGTTTGGTGTTTGTTGTTTGTTTAAGTGGCCCAGCTATAGCACAACCTCCCAAAGACAAGCAACTTCACTTCGAAGCTGGACTTATCCTAAGCAGCTTGTTCTACGGTCTTCACAGCTACGGCCCAAACTTTGATGGGGATGGACTGAGTAAGTTAGAATACCAATCATTGAGAAGAAAAGAGGCACTTAAATGGGGTATAGAAATAGCAGTGGTGGCAGGAGCACTTAAAGAGCTGGCTGATGCTGCTGGGATGGGAACTCCTGAGTGGGAAGATTTTACGTATACCGTATATGGAAGCCTGGTTGGATGCCTATTTTGCCTGGTTTTGGATCATATACTGTCCACATCCTTTGATTTCTTTGTGGACGTTGAGAAAGAGCGAATAGGCTTAAGGTATAACTTTAAAATGTGAACTGTTCGTGGAGTTCACTTATCCCAATAAAAAAACCGACCTCATCTCTGACATAAATGCCAAAAATCGGTCGGTTGCATCACTGGATCCCCTTGCCCTAAGATGCCCACGTGTTATGACAAGGATCACATCTCCCGATTTAAAAATTCATACTTATCAATGAACCATGTTAACATTATAATTTGTCTTAGAAAATTGTCAACTTCTGTTTTGACCCCCTTTGGAATATTTGCTAAATGTCAGTTTGGGGAACTTTCAATTTTTCTGTATTAAGAAGATGAGCTGTTTTTAGTTCGCGATAGATTAAATTTAATATCCTAACTCATTTAAAATAGAGCGGGCGACTTTTACGCTAAATACTGGATTACGGGAGGTAAGAGAAACTCTGAGCGTATCTCCCAATCCATAGAAAAGAAGGATGCCCATTCCAACCACTGATTTAACCAACCCGGGAGTGCCATATCCAGCCTCGGTTATTCCAATGTGGAAAGGATAGTCTACCTCTTCTGCCAGCAGTTGATAGGCTTTGACTGTTGTATTTACATCAGAAGATTTTAAAGATACAACTATATCCTTGAACCCAAATTCTTCTAAAAATTCAATTTCTGAAAGAGCACTTTCTACCATAGCCTCAGGAGTTGCTCCTCCATGCTTCTGGTAAAACTTTTTTTGAATAGAACCGCTATTAACTCCAATTCTTATGGGTATTCCATGTTTTTTAGCTACCTTAACTACTTCAGCTACCTTATCTTTATCCCCAATATTCCCCGGATTTATGCGAAGCTTATCTACCCCGGATTCGGCAGCTATTAGAGCCAATCTATAGTCAAAATGAATATCAGCTATAAGAGGAATAGTAATATAAGATTTAATTTCCTTTAAGGCTTTAGCAGATTTTCGATCAGGAACAGCTACACGCACAAGCTCACATCCAGCTCTTTCTAAGGATTTTATCTGAGCAACTGTTTTTTCAACATCATTGGTTTGAGTGGAGGTCATCTCCTGGATCGATATAGGTGCTCCTCCGCCAATGATAATATTCCCAACTCTCACGGCTCGAGTATGTCTCCTCTTTATCATAACTCTTTATTCCAATAACTTCTTAGCTATTTCCAAATCTTCCTCGAAAGTTATCTTAAAATTCTTATGAGAGCAGGAAACTATCTTAATTTCCCCTCCTATTCTCTCTACCAAGGAGACATCATCTGTTCCATAAAACTTATCTTTTTGGGCTTTCTCAAAAGACTTTTTAGCTAAGTCATACTCAATTGCCTGAGGAGTTTGAGCCAACCACAGGTTTTCTCGAGGAATGTTTTTTTTGACCAATTCACCCTCTTTGCTCCTTTTTAAGGAATCTTTTAAGGGCTGAGCAACCAGAGCAGCTCCGCATTCTTTTGCTTTTAAAATAACCTCACTAATTTCCTCTTGGGAGACTAAAGGATTAACCCCGTTATGGAATAAAACTAAATCCCCTTTTTTTGTTTCCAATTTTTCAGCCATTTTTAGTCCGTTAAAAGCTGAAACTTGACGTTTTTCCCCACCAAAAGTAATTGCTTTTATTTTCTTAAAATTGTATTTTTTAACGAGAGAGTTAAATTCAGGAAGATCATCTTTTTTGATTACTAAGATAATTTCTTGAATTTCAGGGTGTTTTTCAAAAACTTGAATTGTATAATAAACAAGCGGCTTTTTTGAAATTTGATAGAAAATTTTGTTAATTTTATTAGTTCGTTCACTATTTCCAGCAGCTAAAATAATGGTTGTGTTCATTGTATATTTGAAAATTTTTAATCGAGTGTTTTGGCTATTAACTATCAGTTTCCAGAACTACCAGACTGCGGTTCTGAGGACGACAGATAAAAACATCTCCGTTAAAATTCCCAAGCTCCTTCACGATATTTTGAGCAAATTTATAACTCTCAACCCCACAAAAAATAGTTGGCCCACTTCCCGAAAGATTAAGCTCTTTTGGCCTAAACTTTTTAAAGAAATTATATAGTTTTTCTACATCAGGGCAAATTTCTTTTGCTAAGTCTAAAAAGTTTTTTCCAGTTTTGCTATAAAGATCATACATCATTTTTGTCTCAACTCGCTTGTGAGGGCGAGCAACTACATAAAAATTTGAGCCATATTCATCTTTTACAGATTGAGATTTCCTTATCGGCGTTACCTTCTCTCCTATTCCTTCAACTTTACATCTTCCACCAAAAAGAAAAAATGGTACATCAGAGCCTACTTTTATTGCGAACTTTCTTAATTCCTCTAGTGAAAAGTTTAAGTTATAAAGCTTGTTTAAAGCTAATAAAGTAGCAGCAGCGTCACAGCTTCCTCCACCAAGACCAGCTGAGATGGGGATAGACTTTTGAAGATGTATCTGGCAGGCAAGGTCCTTCCCTGAAGCCTCCTCAAGAACCCTTTTTGCTTTTAAAATAAGCTGATTTTCTTCCTCACATAATATTAGCCCTGTTAAATAAGTTTTCTTTGCTTTTTTAAAGTATAAGAAATCAGCAAGATCAATAGATTGAACTATACTTTCAATCCGATGATATCCATTAGATTCTTTTCCCAGTATCTTAAAACTTAGATTTAACTTTGCATTTGCCTGAATTAACATAGTAACTTAAAATAACTCATGGCCACCTTCTTGGAGAATTAAGGGAAATCTTTTGCAATTTTAATCCTCATAGTATAATCTATAGCCGTGAGGCTAAGAACCTGTGCTCTAAGCCCAATAAACTCAATGAATCAATTCTTCGTTAGGGATCACACAGATAAACCTGAGGACTTCTTCCCCAATATTTTTAAATTGATGTATCTCATTGGGAGGAACATACACTACATCACCAAAGCCGATCTCAATTTCTTCATCCCCTAAAAGCACTTTACCTTTTCCCTTTAAAATAATGACTCCATGGTCACTGGGATGCTTATCAAGAGAAGTCCATCCACCAACTTCAACTTCAAAATATCTCATAACAAAATAAGGGGCTCCCTCTTTTTGACCAATCAACACTCTTTTAGTTAGCCCTTTCATATCAGGAGAATCGTAATGTTTAATAGAGACATCTTCCCAACTAACTTCCCCTTCTTTCCCCTTAAATTTATGAACTGTTCCCATTGAGTACCTCCTTGCTATTTAAAAATCATACCTTTAGCTAATTCCACCCCCTACTTGGCTTCTCTTATAGCTCGCTTTGACACATCTTCCAGGATTAACCTCAAAAAACACCTTTTCAGGGAGGATAGCCAACCTTCAGAACGGGCAGTTTTATCAGGTACTATTTTTAAAACTCCCTATTCGTATAGTCAGAATTCTATCATTATCTTTCTATCTGTCAAATAAGATATCCGCAGAAAAGATGCAATCTAAAAAAATGGATAGAAATTGGGAGAGATTAGCTTGTTGGATTCATTGAGATTTTTCACTGGTAAAGTAAAAATCTCTATAACTATTTACCCCGTAGGATAGTTTTAAATGTTCGATTTCATATTTATTACACTCATAGTTTATCCAACGAGGTAAATAAATATGATAAGCTAAATAGTTACACCTATTTCTCTTCTCTTTTCTCGGGCACCTCTTTAACTTTTTCTTCTCGCATTTTTGCTTTAAATACTACTGTAGTTAAAAGCTCAATTAAAAAGCCAAAAATTATCCCCATGATTATTGTAAGTACGAATCCTGCTCCCCACCCGCGTCCTGCCCAGACACTACCAAAACTTAAAGGAAAGCTGATTATCAATCCCATTGAAAATCCATGAAGCCACCATTTAATCCTCCAGGCACTTATACCAATCATAAAACCCATAACTATGTATGAGAGGATAATAGTCATTATGCCAGAAGCAGGAACTGCTCCACCTATCATCGCTAAAGCCCAAGAAATAACTCCAAGTATTATTCCCCAGATAGTTGCACAAACCACTCTTTTTTGATAAAGCATTTTTTTCACCTCCTCGCTAATTTTTTGAGTTCCAAAATCATTTTTTGGGTACTAATTCTGGTAGCGGTGCAGGGATTCGAACCCCGGACTCCACGGGTATGAGCCGTGTGCTCTAGCCAACTGAGCTACACCGCCATAGTGAATTCAAAAATGGTAAGTTTTGCTAAGAAATTTTAAGGAAGTTAATGTTTTTTCGCTATTATTTCTAAAAAGAGTGCTTTATCAATCTTTTCTTAAGGCTGTATAGATTTATATCTCCAGGGAGAAAGCGAAAAATCTGGTTGCGGGGATCGGATTCGAACCGATGACCTCCGGGTTATGAGCCCGACGAGCTACCTGACTGCTCCACCCCGCTATCTTTACTTTAGTCCTATATTAAACTAAAACAAAATAAAGTCAAGTGTAAAATAAAAAAATTTGGTGCCGGAGGCCGGACTTGAACCGGCACGGATATAATTATCCAGTGGATTTTAAGTCCACTGCGTCTGCCAATTTCGCCACTCCGGCGTATTCTTCCATTGCCTCATTATAGCTTAAATTTAAAAAACATGCAAGTTTCAGGGAAAATTTGTTAGCCGGTAAGATTATTGATGGAGGCCATCAAGAAGGTCTTTCATGTCGTTGAGCTTTTAACCTTGAGGCTTTTAATGTCTTTTAAACCCCTTTGAGTGTTTGTGAGACGCTAAAAGCATTCAAAATGAGCGTAGCAAGGAAAGCAGAGGGGGCAAGACAGAATGTTCGACCTCGCCTAAATTTTACTCTTTTTTAAGCTCACCATTAAGCCATTCCAGGTAATCCTTACTTCCAGCAACAATAGCCATAGCGATTATCTCTGGCGTTTCATATGGGTGTATCTCTTTAATTGCTTTTTCAAGCTCTTCGTATAGGATTTTTTTACTTTTGATGAAGCATGACCATTCCTCTGCTATCTCCACATTACCCTTCCACCAATAGGTACTTACTATGGGACCAACTATCTGGATGCACCCAGCCAACCTTTTCTCTATCAATACCCTGGCTATTTTTACAGCATCTTCCTTTTTCTCGGTGGTTGTAAGGATCTGAATATATTCTTCCATCATAGATCACTTCCCTCTTTGTTACTTAAACCTTTTTTAATCTTTAAAAGTTTCTGCATCCTTATCTAATGCAAAATCCTTATCTTTAGCTATCACACTACTTGTTTAAAAACTCCCCGATAGTGTCCCCTGGGAGCAAATTCAGGTATATCTCAACGGTTGTCAATCAAGGGTCGTGGCCTAAGAAATATTGCAGAATTCTGGTGGAAACTCCCGTCAGTAAAAGAGACGCTATCCTGGTATCCCTATAATCTGAAAGGTTAATAAAATAAGGATTTCCAGTCGGGAGGTTTTGGTAAATGCTGCACTTTTACACACAGAAGAGGTCAAAGAGAAGGGAGGGGATCAGGCCCCTTGCTCGTTAAAGCTAATATCTCAATGATGTCCACGTTTATTGGGTCATAACTCATATGCTGTTGTTCACCTTGCCGTCTGCCTATGCATTCCCTTAACGACGCTGTAAATCACAGGAATAACCAGCAAAGTTAATACAGTGGAGCTAAAAAGGCCACCGATCACTACTATGGCCAGTTCAGCAGCCATGAGAGTGCCTTTCCCCAAGCCCAAAGCGAGTGGGAACATGGCGATCATCGTAGTTAGCGCAGCCATTAAAATAGGGCGCAGTCTTGTCCGTCCTCCCTTGATCAAGGCATCATAGACACTCATCCCCTTCTTGCGCAGCTGCTGCACCGAAGCGATAAGCACAATGGCATTGGTAAGGACGATGCCCACCAGCATTAGCACGCCCATTAGCGCCGATATACCTAGAGGGGAACCGGTAACAAGCAGTCCGAGCAAAGCGCCGACGACGGCCAGAGGAAGGCTCACCATAATGATGAGCGCGGTGAGGAACGAACGGAAAGCAACCGCCAGTACTGCATAGGTAAGTGCAACGGCCGCAAGGATAGCGATGAACATATTAGGGAAAAACTCCTCCATCATCTCCGCCGTCCCACCCATCGTGATCTCAGTTCCAGGAGGCAGTGAAAGACCATTAATCTTTTCCTGGACTACCTGGTTGACCGCTCCGATATCCTCCTTGGTAATACTGCCAGTCATACTGACCGATAGCTTCCCGTCGACACGCTGAATGCTGGTCGGCTGCTCCCCAAGCTCCACGGTGACGATATCACCCAGGGCCACAGACTTGGGCCAGCCAACTCTGAGCTCCTTAACTATTTCCACACTATCTAAATTCTGTATTATCCCTTTAAGGAAGATCTCATAGGTTCTACCCTCGATGTTTGCCTTTGCTATGGGCGCCCCCATCATGATCAAAAGGAATTCCTGGCTTATTTGTTCAAACTGCTCCCGGGTCAATCCAGAGGCCATTAGTTTTCCCATGTCGGGCTGAATGTCGAGCTTGGGTTCTACGCTCGCAATATCAACTTCGAGGTCAACTATCCCGTCGATACCCTCAAGTTCCGTCGAGAGCTGATCGCTGAGACGGGCTATGTCCTCCCACTTTTCGCCACGGACAGAGACATCGAGATCAGAGCCCATCATTTGACTCCCCATTGCCTCTCCGGTACTCACGGTGATGATGACATTCTCCCTGACTATCCCCTCAAAAGCCCGGCGTAGCTCAGTAGCTTCCTGTTCGGGGTCAGCATCGGGGGTAAGGAAGACCGTTATCATGGCAGTGTTAGCACCCCCGGCAAACATAGTATTGAAACCGCCTCCCAGAGAGCTCGAACTGCCGATGGTAGTCTGGTAGGTGACAACCTCAGGTATTTCGGCCAGGAGGTCCTCCACTCCCATCGCTGCTTCTTGAACGGTCACAAGGTCAGTTCCCGGAGGCATTTCAACGCTTATCGTCACCATCTTCTCGCCCATAGCAGGGATGAAAGACGTGCCAATAATGGGAAGCAAAGCAAGGCTACCAAAGAACAACGCTGCTGCAATAACCAAGGTTGCCGCCCGATGCACAAGCGACCACTTCAGCATCCGAGTATAGATTCTCTGGTACCAGGTCTCTCCCTTTTTTACTTCAGCTTTCTTAGACCCTGAAAAGTTGGAGAGAGGAGGCACTATCATAAGTGCTACCAGGAGCGAGGCGATGAGGGCAAAGGTTATGGTGAGGGCAAAAGGGATAAACATCTCGCTCACGATACCGCCTACGAATGCTAAGGGGACGAAGATAACTACGGTGGCCAGGGTAGCCGAGGTGATTGGAGACGCTACCTCCTTAACACCGTTAACGGCTGCGTCTCTGAATCCCTCTCCCTGTTGCATCCGACGGTATATCACCTCCAGCACCACAATGCTGTTGTCGATCACCCGCCCCACAACAATAACCATAGCACTGAGGGTGAGTATGTTAATGGTGATCCCCCACGCTCTCATAGCCAGAAAACCGATCATGATACTCAAAGGTATGGAGATGGCGGTGACCATAGACGCCCGAAAGGCCATCAGGAAGAGAAAAACAACGACAATGGCAAGAATACCCCCAATTATGGCATTACGCACCAGGTCAGCGATGCTGCTCTCGATAAACTCCGATTGGTCCAGGACAGGGAACAGTTCTACATCTTCTTCAAGGCCTGCTTCGATCTTCTCTGCCTCATCTACTACGGCATTGGCCACCGAAACGGTGTTAGCCTCAGCATTCTTCGTTACCGTAATGCTCACGCTGAGCTTGCTGTTAGTACGGCTGATCATTGCTCCCGGAGGCGGACCCATCTCGATCTCAGCGACATCTTTAAGTAATAGAGCATCCGTCCCGATGGCAGTGTTTTCAATCTGGATCATAGAATTGTATCCCTGAGTGGCAAGTATGCTGACAATCTGGGACATAGAAATGCCAAACTCATTCATCTTCTCTACATCAAGGCTGATCAAGACCTTATCCTCGCCGGCCCCCTCCAATCCCACATGATAGACGCCCTCGACAGCCTCGAGCCTGGGTATGATTTTGGTGATAGCAATTTCCTGCAGTTCCCCAGGAGGAAGATTCCCGCTGAGACTGAGAGATACCACTGGCATCATATTTATGTCAATGGCGAAAACCTGAGGATTCTTCTCCACCTGAGGCACAGCAGCGGGGACCTCACGCACTTCACGGGGAAAATTCAGTTCGCTGAGGTTCTGTCTGATGATGCTGTTCACTGTATCCATATCGGTGCCATAATCGAATAGGGCAAATACGAAGGAGCTCCCCTCTCTGGACGTCGACATAACGTGCCTCAGACCCTCTATGTCCAGGATTGCACCTTCGACCGGCACGGTGACCTTGTTCATCACCTCCTCAGGTTTTGCCTGAGGATATATGGTGACCACGCTGGTCACCGGAAGCTCCATGTTTGGGATCAGCTCCATTTTGAGAGTGACAGTAGCCCAGATCGAAATCCCGGTGATTAGGGCTGCGATCAGAAGGGTAAGCCATCGTTTCTTTAAGGCGATCTTAGTAAGCCAAACCATAACAGTAATCCTCCTTATTTAAAATATCGTCAATAGGTTTTTCTTGGTCAATCTGTATCAGTAATTCCTGATTTAAAATCCATATTCTCGGGAATCCTTTTTTGACTCCTCGGTCGTGGTATATCTTGAAAACCTGATTGGTATTTGTTTGTACAATAAAGTAGTTTCTGTGATGCCGCAGTCGCCAGTTTTTCTTGTTGAGAGGACAACTTCCATGTCCCCAATCTTGCCAGCTATCAACTATTTGAGTGATAGCATACCTCTTCTCATGCCATGTGAATGCTGTCGGATAGAAGGACTGATCAGCAGTCTCAACTTTGATACGTTCGCTGTAAAATGTCGAGCGCTTTGGGTCATTGCTACTGCTGGTCTTAATTGGCATCTTTCTTTTTTGCTCAGTCATTTTGAAGCTTCTTGTTCTGGTTGGTCAGCATATAAAATCATTGGAGGGAGACGCGAGGAGCGAGTTTTCCATCCCGACGACCTCACAACAAACTTTTTGGCTTATTTTAATCCAAATCTTTGCCTTTTGCCTTTGGTAAAGTAAGGGTAAGGGGGAATTCCTGCCCCAAAGAGAAGGCAGGAATTCCTGTTGGTTTCTTTTTTTACTTTTTCCAAAAAGCTTGGTACAAACGATTATATGTACCATACCCTACAGACATACCAGTGTACGTATCGGTATCGACATTTTTCAGGTTGATATTCGTTATAGAGGGAGTGGATATCATGCCGACAATGCCAAGATACCAGAGATTATCAGCCCAGATGTCGAACACTTCCTGTAGTGCCTTGCTGCTTTCCTCTTCTGAAAGATATGGCACCTCATCATACAAGGACCATATTCTTTTTACCTCATCCGGTGGCTCCTCACCTTTTTCACCATTTGTCTGCCACCAGGCCTCCCACTGGGGAGCCCACGCCCTTCCAGACAGATAACCGCTCAGCATACCTGCTGCAACAGCTGGTTCTGCAGTAGCACCAAAACCCCAACTGGAAATCATATATTTACCAGCATACCAAAGACTATGCAAATAAGCATTCTCTAGAGGGTTAACAGTGGTTTTAACCCCAACTTCTTCCCAGTATTCTTTGACTAGCTCATAGAGCAAAGAAGGAAAGGAGGTAGCAACTGACATTACTATGTGAAGAGGCTTGCCATCGGCCCTCAGGCGATACCCATCTTTATCTCGTTTATCCAATCCCATTTCATCTAAAAGTTGATTCGCTCCTTCGGGATCATATTCAGCATACATTGTAGCCCATTCCTCCTTGTAAAAGCTACAACTTGGATGAACTGTTGCTTGGCGTGGTGTGCCTTTTTCCAAAAAGCAAACCTCATTGATTTCCTCACGATTAATCGCCAAAGATAAGGCTCGGCGAAATTCTACATCTCTCAAAATGCCACCTATAGCAGGATCCTCGTCGTAATTCTGGTTAAAGAAAAGATCATACGCATTACCCCGGAGGCTCTTGAGCAACCACACATAATACCCTCCTCTTTCTGCTTCTTCCATCAAAACAGGGTAATCTTTTGGGGTAGTCCAATTAAGGTCCATATAATCGTATTCTCCTGATGTCATTTTTAAGACGAGCGTCTCGGCGTTTCCAAACAGGGTAGCTTTAATCGTGTCAATATAGGGAAGTTGATTACCAGCAGTGTCTATTTTAAAGTAGTAGGGATTTCGCTCAAATACCATTCCTTCAGGTAGAACTTTTGTTACTACCCAAGGAGCCACGGAAGGAATATCTGGACGCTGTGCTGCCCAGACATCAAAATGTCTTTTTACATTAAGGAGTTGCCACCAATGATCATAGCCTTCCTCCTTCGCCAGTTCATCCGCTTCAGGGTTGTAATCTATATGATACTTTTTGAGTGTGTGTTTGGGCAGGAAGATATAGTTTTGACCTCCCCTGAAACCTGCACCAGACAGAATCCAAATTATACTCCAATAGGGTTTGCTGAAGTGGAAGCTCACTGTGTAATCATCTACTTTTTCTACGGTCATTAATTTACCACCGGGCATCCAGTGTTTCGGTTTGACGGGTGTGATCTCATCATTAAGGACAACCGCTTCCCAGTAAAAGAGAATGTCATCTGCTGTAAAGGGTGCACCATCTGACCACTTCATTCCTTTTCTTAAGTACAGGGTAAAAGTTTTTCCTTCATCTGAGAATTCCCATCCTTTGGCAATGTTGGGCACTGCTTCTCCCACATCACGATCTAAATTAAGCATATACTCAATCGTGCGCAGTTCAGCAGGACTACAGAAAGTCATAGATAACATAGCCAGGCGTAGGGTTCCTCCGTACGTTCCAACCTCATCAAATGGTTTGTCTACCAAAGGTTCCTCAGGAAGTCTTTCCTCTATTGGGGGAAGCTCACCAGCAGCTACTTTTAATCGTAGCTCAGGTGCTTCATTGAACTCCTCTATTTTGTTTCCGGTAACTTCCTCATACTCCTGCAGGGTAGACCAACCCCAGTTTGTCTCGGCTAACAGTGGAGCTGCTACTAACAGACATAGTGCCCCGCTTAACAGTACAATCAGTAACTTTCGTATCACTTTTTCCTCCTTGATATAATTTATTTTTTTTATATTTACGAAGCTAACGGCCTGCTTATCTTTCCCCCCCCTCCTCTGGCCTTATTTTAGCTCTTTTTTTAGATAATGATTGAATAAAAAAGGATAACAATGCCTAAAAGTATTATTTATCCTTAATTATAAAATTTACCGTATGAAAGAAAAAACTTAATTGAGTATCCACAAGAACCATATGTTCCTTCCGCAAATCTTGCTCTCCTTCACAGCTACATAATTGTGATAGATTAAATTTACTAAAGGACTACACATAATAGTATCAAACCTTAGAAATCCTGTCAATTTTTATATAGCGACATGTTTGTTTAATTGGAGTTTAACATTTCACTCATCGATCTTTGCCAAAAAGAAAAATTATACTATACTAAAAAACGGAGGACGATGGTATACTTTTGAGTAAGAAGCTGGCGATTAAGGCCAAAAAGAGGATGAAAAATAGGGAGGTCAGGCTATTTTTAGGATAAAGAAAGTTCTCAAAAAAGTGTTAAATAATTACTTTTCCTTCGTGGGGAACTTTCACAGAGATTTGAACCATATTAAAATGAACAAGCTTAGCAGACTTACATTATATTTTAAGGAGGATGAGCCATGAAAAAACGTCTCTTGGGCAAGACAGGCAAAGCTCTCTCTATGGTGGGTTTTGGAGGTATTGCGGTGATGAACGAGAGTATTGCCAGTGCCTCCCAATTAGTTGCTAAGGCAGTTGACCGAGGTATCAACTATTTTGATGTTGCCCCAAGTTATGGTAATGCAGAGAGTCGTTTAGGGCCCGCTCTCGAGCCATACCGAAAATCCGTATTTCTCGCATGTAAAACGGGTGAGCGTACCAAGGAGAAAGCATTGTCACAATTACATCAGTCTCTCCAACTCTTACGTACAGATCATTTTGACCTCTATCAATTCCATGGGGTGACCAGCCTGGAAGAGGTAAAGCAGATTATGGGACCGGGGGGTGCAATGGAAGCCTTTTTAGAGGCTCGAGAACAAGGATTAATAGAACACATTGGGTTTTCCGCCCATTCCGAGGAGGCAGCGTTAGCTCTGCTGGACTCTTTTGCCTTTGATAGCATTCTCTTCCCGTTCAATTGGGCGTGCTGGCATAAGAGGAATTTTGGCCATCGCGTGTTGGCCAAAGCACGAGAGAAAGGAATAGGGATTCTTGCGCTAAAGGCACTGGCCAAAAGGAAATGGAAGGAAGGTGAGGAGCGAAAGTGGACCAAGTGTTGGTATTCACCAGTAGATAATTCCGATGAGGCGGCCCTGGCCCTTCGCTTTGTTCTTTCTAAACCAATCACAGCAGCTGTGAGTCCGGGCCACGCCGAGCTTCTGTGGTGGGCATGTGATGCTGCTGATCAATTCAAACCCCTCTCCAAAGAAGAATCCACCGAAATCAGCAGGTTAAGTGAAGACATTGATCCTATCTTCCCTGCAGGATAAAGGTAATTAAATGAACATCCTTAAGGTAAAAAGCGGACAGTAAGGAGAGATAGGTGGCAGACCTGGCAAATACGAAACCGAAGTGGCAAAAATATTTTTCCCTGAAAATCCTCAAGGGGCTTCGAGAGCTCAAAACTTAACAAAAGGCTAATTCTGTATACCATCACCTGAGACGAAATGTTGACTCACAGACAAGTTTTGTCTATTTAACCCCTTTTAATCATATACCTGATTTGATAGGAACAGATAGGAGAGTTAATCCAACTTCGCTATTAGATCTCGAAGGTGTGAATATTCCTCCCTGTCTGAATAGATAGTAAATGTGCGAATATTTACTTCCTTAGCTTTTTGCAATGGGACAAGAGCTTCTCGCCCTTTTCCTTGTTGTGATAGCATAAGTGCTTTTTCCAAACCAGACAGAACATCATAAAGGCTATCTCTACCTTTTTCTATAGACCGATTAAATACAATAAGTGCTTCATCTTTCTTACCCTCTCGTGCTAAACAAACCCCATATTTATGCAGCAAAGGGGTACGAAGCGGTTCTGGACTCATTTGACGTAATTGTTCAAAATATCGAAGAGCTTCGGCATAATTACCAGCGTCATAGGCTATATTTGCCCCATCCTTCAATAAATATAATGATTCTTCTTTAATGGCCTCATGCTCTATTACTTGTTTCTTTCTTTCTGAAGGAACCTCATCCATTCTTACCTCCAATTATGCTCAGGAATAGATTAGACTATTTGAATCTACCTGATATTTTGAGTATATAGTGAGAAAACTTCCCCTTCACCTGGTTCAATTTTTGTTTCCTCTTGCATATAGTCTGTTTTTCAAACATGTGCTCTATTTTAACAAAAAAGGAGGATCTGTCAAAAAATCACCTCTTCCAAGCGAATGAGAAATAATACGAAGTTGATACATTTCTCTAATTGACCAAAAAGTGAATTTCTTATATATTAAATCAGGTGAAAGACTGTATTGCAAAAGTATAATAAATCGGGATATATTTTCAGTAAAAAGCGTAAGACTTCTTGCTTGAAAAAGGGCGAAATGGAGGCAAAAATATGAATCCAGTAATTGAAGCTATGAAAAACAGAAGGTCCGTGAGGCACTATGAGTCTAAACCGCTGCCAAGGGATGTTGTAAATACGATTATAGAAGCGGGAAATCAGGCTCCTACAGCAGCAAATCGTCAACCGTGGCGGTTCGTTGTTGTGGAGGAAAATAAGTTTAAAAAAAAGCTCAGTCAGATAGCTTTACCTACCTATAGGAAGTGGTTGGAAGGAGGCCTTCCTTTGACTAACAGGCGTATAAGCTATGATGAGGAGAGAAGAAAATCAGATAGGGAGTATGACCCAGTTTACTATTCTGCACCTGTAATACTCTTTGTCATAGGCACTAACACCGACGATTGTCCAATGGTTTGCCAGAATATTATGCTGGCAGCATACTCCCTGGGCCTTGGGAGCTGCTGGGTAGGTTTTGGAAAAATGGGTACCGAGAATGAGGAAGTAAGAAAGGCCCTTGAGTTAAAAGAAAATGAGAAGATATTCGGACCAATCCTGTTAGGCTATCCAAAAGGAGGGTTTCCCGAACCACCAATAAAAAAAGAGCCCCTAATCAAATGGATATAATACCCGGTTAAGAAACCTGAGTATGGAGGGTGCCAAATTTTCCTATTGATTCTCCTCTGTCAGTTGGAATTTTTTCTTTGCTTTTAGGTTCATCCAGACCTCACCATGACAACCTGTAGGTGAGGCGAAGGACAAAATGGCAGAGCAGTTGTGAGTGACGAGCCCGGTAAAACTTTTAACTAAATAGCCTCAATAGTTGAAGGCGGTTTTTTAGTTATGTTATAGGTAACACTCACAACACCTGGCACTTCTGTTGCTATTCTCTTTGCTAATTTTTCTAAAGTTTCATAGGAAAGTCTCGTTGGCGATGCTGTTTTTGCATCTTTGCTATCCCAGCATCTCACCTCTATCTGTAAACCATAATCTCTTTTCCCCTCTCTCACCCCAGTAACTTTATCTTCATGCAGAATCGCTAAATACTGAAATGCACCAGTCCTGCATAGTTCCTCTTCGACAATTTTCGTAGCTTTACTTACAGTTTCTACTCGTTGTGGTGTGACTTCTCCTATTATTCTTGCCGCTAAGGCAGGACCTGGAAAGGGTGGTCGATTATATATTTCCTCTGGCAGTCCCAGAGCTTTTGCTACCTCTCTTATCCCTGATTTTCTAAGTTGAACTAAAGGTTCTATGACTTTATATCCGTATGTCTTTTCTGTATCAATTCCAAGCTGCTCTAAAATATTGTGCTGCCTTTTAATTCCGGCCACAGTTTCTTCTACATCAGTATAATTTGTCCCTTGCAAAAGATACTTGGCACCGCTTTCTTTTGCTAAATTACCAAAGACATCTTTGTAAAATGCCTGGGTAATAGCTTCTCTTTTTTCTTCGGAGTCTGTTATACCTTGTAATGCCTTAAAGAACTGTGCTTTCGCATCAACTATTTTGAGAAGTACACCTAATTTTTCAAATAGTAAAGCAATCCTTTTAGGTTCTCCTTCCCTCATTAAACCATTATCAATAAAATATGTCCTAAGTCTCCCCCCTAAAGCTTTGTAACCCAACATAGTGACAGCCGAGGAGTCAACTCCACCTGAGAGGGCATTGACAGCTATGCCAGTTCCAACGATAGAGGAAATCTCTTCCACCTTTTGTTTTATGAATTCTTCAGGGTGAAGCTCCTCTATTTTTATTTCTTCATTTTTCATTTTACCTTCCTGTTAGTACGAAATTATATAATCTTTATAAATTTATTTGCTTTCTAAAAACGGACTGTAGCATTTCATTTAACCTAATTATATTATATACGAAATTCACTTTTTGTTAAGTTGAAGGATTAAGATTATAATGAACCCCAAAATTGGATAGTGCATGAAGCTACAGGTAAGGTCAAAAAAGTAATTAGAAAGGCCAAGCATGGAATCAGCAGGAAAGGTAAAGAATTCACTGGTATCACAGTGGAGAGCTCTGAAAAAAGTCTGACGCTGCTCTTTGCTCGGTGCTTTCCGGGCGCCTGCAGCTAAGTTCTACTCTTATCTTTATGCCGTAGCTCTTATGGGCGAAGTATCAGGTTACAGGAAAACTAAGAGTTTGAACGCATAGACCCGCCTTGATCGCCGCTGCCTTATGGAAACACCTCGCCAAGCAGCAAAAAGAAAAAGGATTTTCAGAGCTCCCTCAGTGATGTTTGACAGAGCTTCTAAAGTGTAGTAAATTGCATTAGCCTTTTAGTGAATCAAAACTGCTATCTGAGCAATTTCGCTGTTTTTTTATGGCGAAATTGCGAGGGAGAGGAAATGATTTTACTGGCACGCCTGGTATATAATAAAAAGCTAAACGGGGATCGAGGAGGGTCTATGAGTTATACATATCAGTGCCCATTTGTGGCTGAATAATTACTTTTCATCAAGCGTTATGAGCTCGATTTTTGGTATAAAATTTAATTTCTTTACTGCTCCCCTCCCCATCAACAACACAGATAACATGCCATCCTGTCTTAAAATCAATAAACATGGTATGTTTTTTTGAAGTCACACCAATAAACTTGCTATCAAGATACCAAAACAGTTTACTCTGCTTTGAATTATGCGCTATCTTGACTGCAACCTTCTGATATTCCCCACTCACATCCCTGGGAACCATAATATAACTTCCGTTGGCTGGATAAATAAAGTCCATATTGTCTTGAGAGCTAATTGAAGGACAGGTTTCTTTGTGTGGGGGAACCGATTGAAACCCCTGTCCCCGTTCCTTTAAATATTGCACTACTTCTGCAGGATGCACTAATCTTGCTACTCTTTTTTTATCAGCATTTTCCCAGCAGAGAGAGCATACTTGTTCTGTTTCAGCCTGGTTGACAAATATGGTTTTGTGATAGGGGCATTTTTTTAGAGTCCTTGCCCTCAAGGGTATTTCTCTTTCAATGAAGCTATCGCAATTAGGTCCTGCAAGATACCCTGTTTCAGAACATAAGGTAACTTTTCTAATATGTTCATCTGGGTTTTCAAACCAGGAATAGCCAGAATCTTTCGGAAGAGAATTAAAAGCGCTAAACATAAGTGGTGCAGCAGATTTTGATCCTCTTAAATTCACATTTCCTTCTCCGGTAAAATTCCCTACCCATACACCAACTATCCACTGAGGGTTTACCCCAATAGACCAACCATCACGTTGCCCATAGCTTGTGCCCGTTTTCCAGGCTATTGGAATCTGGTTTTCATATTGATACCAGTAATACTCTGAACCAGGACGCTTAAGGGTTTTCAATACTTCAAGAATTAAATATGTAGCTCCTTTACTTATTAACTGCCTGGGCTCCATTTTTTCACCATCACTTTTAAGCGAAGATATTCCTGAAAAATCTCCATAGTTTCCCAATCCATGATATAAGGATACCAAGTCCCATAAAGTGGCTTCTGCCCCTCCTAATATTAATGACAGCCCATAATCTTCAGAATCTCTAAAAAGTGTCCTCATTCTCCCTTGTTTGAGAAAAAAATAGAAATTTTCAACTCCGTAATCATACAGAAGTCTTACTGTAGGCACATTTAATGATTCTACCAATGCCTGTCTGGCACTTACCATACCCCTGAATTTCAAATCAGCATTACATGGAGAAAAAGAACCGTAATAGGTAGGAATATCCTTTACTTTAGAATCGGGTAAAATTATCCCTTCATCTATAGATAGGGCATATAAAAATGGTTTTAAAATTGAACCCGTGGATCGCAAGGCTATGACTCCATCGACTTTTCCGTTATTATCATTATCATGGTAGTTTTGAGAGCCTATATAAGCTTTAACTTCACCGGTCTTTGTTTCGGCTACAATCATTGCCATATTCTTTATTCCTTGATATGTAAGTTCCTGGGCGTACTCTTTCACTAAGCCTGTCATCTTTTTTTGGATTTTCTTTGATATGGTTGTTGGTATTACCTCACCTGGATACTGATTCTTCAACCTCCTGGTGAGATGCGGGGCTGCAATAGAAAAAGGTAATTGTTTTTTCGGAATCGGCTCTAATAATGAGAGCGTATAGGTACTCTCATTTATTATCTTTTTATCAAATAAACGTTTGAGTAGTCTATTTCGTTTCTCTTTTAGCCTATCTTGATTCTTCATCGGATTTATAAGACCAGGGTTATTGGGTAAAACAGCTAATGTAGCGGCCTGCGCCCAGGTAAGATATTTCGGTAATTTTCCAAAATATCTTAAGGAAGCTGCTTCATACCCGATGATATTCCCACCGTAGGGGGCATTGGTAAAATACATTTTTAAAATTTCATCTTTGCTGTAGTAAAGCTCCAATTTTAACGACTGAACCATTTCTATGAATTTGTTCCCCACGGTCCTCTTCTTAGGCTTCATAATCCTTGCCACCTGCATCGTTATCGTGCTTCCACCACTGAGGATCTTTCGGGATCTTAAATTTTGCAGCAATGCTCTTCCAATAGCGGTAATATCTATTCCGCAATGCGAGAAGAAATTCTTATCTTCGAACAGTACTGCACTTTCTATAAGTTTTCTCGGTATGGTATCTTTTGTCATTGGAAAACGCCACTGTTCTTTCGAATTAAGGAAAACTCTTAAATAATCGCCATCTTCATCTAAAACGACTGTACTATAATCATTTGGAAAAAGAGGGTCTGGTAGACGAGTTTGCCACCAGACAAAGCTAATTGCTACTATGAAAAACAAAACTACCAGACAGATTCTTTTGGTGAGTGTATTCATTTTTCTGCTACCACATTCTTCTTTCTTTCAGTTACCTTCACTTTCTTACCCGCAACAGTTGCTCTGTAATTGTGATTGTACATAGCTTCGGCTAACGTAGGAGAAAGGTAGAATTCTCCAACAGTCACTGCATTTATTTTCACCACAAATTCTGCTTTGGAGTTGTAGAGATCAAAAAACCACATTACTCTATCATCTCTAATGTCCAGATAGTCCTCTGTATATAACGCATAGTTTTCCATCCATTCAGGCACTCCACCGCCAAATAATCGGATATTTTCTATTTCCCATCCAGCAGGTAATATCTGTACCAGAGCCATTTCTTCAATCTTACCATAATCCTCTTTTTTTACTGTGAAATGTCCCCAGAATGCAGTTCCCTGTTCTATATTTTCCGGAGTAATAACCATACCATCCTCATCAAGCCATTCAACTTTTAAATCGATATTCTTCGATTCAGTGATTACCGTATCTCTCAGAGGAATTCCTTCCCATTCAAGATTGCCAAAGATCCTTTCCTTAGAGTGAACGATTACTTCCAGTTCTTGGCCAAATCCCTGGGTAATCGGCAATGTATACGTTGGCTCATCTGTCTTAAATTGTATTTTTTCACCACTGGGAAGAAAAATTTCTCCTTCCATAACCTCATCTCCTTCAGGATTAGCCTTAAGGTATTTACCAATGGCTAAAAGCGAGTAAGCTATGGTCTGAGTAGAATACCACCTGTTCTCTGATAATATTCTTGCTATTTCTTTATAGAGCATAAGCTCTCTGTCAGGATCTTTCATAATTGTTGCACATTGAAGCATTATCGCCTTATCTCGCAGAGCCGAACCATAGGTTCCTGCAAACTCGGTATAATCTTTTACTGTCAGCCCTGCATCTTTGGCAATACCCTGTGCTATTTGCCCCTCTCCTATAAATTCATACGATGCGGCTAATAACCATTTTTCAGTATTACTCATTTCTTTTAGATGACTCTCATACAGTAAATTCATCGCTCCTATTGCTGGTTGGTCTGCTAAAGCTAAAAGATAGACCCTATAGACATTGGTTAAGCTGTGATCAGAAGTTGTTCTACTTTTGTCTTTTTGAAATTCAATCCATTGGTTATACATATCTTCGGGAATATAATATCCCATTTTATTTGCTTCAATCATAAAATGTCCTGCGTAATTGGTTGCCCACAGGTTAACTTCATCTCCATTGGGCCAGTATGAAAATCCGCCATTTGATAATTGAAATGTTCTTAATTTATCTATTCCAGCATTTATATTTCTGTCCATGCTCCTCTGAGCTTTTTCCTCATCAAGACTCACTATATCTTTCAGGTAAAGTTGAGGGAAAACACTCGATGTAATCTGTTCTATGCATCCGTAAGGATATCTGATTAACCATTCCAACCGCTGGTAGAATTTCAAATCGGGTCTCCTGGAAATAATCATTCTCGAATAATTAGAACCTGCAATACCCTTATTTAGTATTTTAAATGTAGCTTTTTTTTCTGGGTTTAACACTTTTTCCTCGGAAAAATATGCATAAGGGGCAGAAGGTCTTACAGCAATTTCAGTGATTTCCTCAGCGCTAAAATCCCTGGAAGAAGCAGAGATCTTAATTGTTGAGGTGCCCATTGCTGCATCTGCCTGGAGTTCAAAATAAATGTCCTTCTCACCCTTTTTGGCAAATGAGAGAATCTTCCTGGTTTCTCCAATTGGTTTGACAACTCCTTTCACATCCATATTTACCACTACTTCACCGATATTATCCTGCATGGCAAATACTGTCACCGGTAGTAGTATTTTATCCTCCGGTCCTAAAACTCTTGGCAGCGTTGGCATAACCATTAAAGGAGATTTTACCGCTATCACTTTCTCTTTGCTCCCGTAGCTATTACCCCGGGCTCCAATCACCATAACCCTTACCGAACCTATATAATTGGGTATTTTGAACGTAACTGTTGTTTCACCTTTTTCATCTGTTCTTATTGGACCTTTGAACATAGAAACAGGTTTAAAACGTTTTACCTTGACAGGGGAGAGCTGTTTCTTTGCACACTCTTCTTCATCAAAGCCCCCACCAATAGAAAATATCTTGTACACATCTCCCCAATTAGCTCCAATTATTTTGGAAAAGATATCAAAAGTCTCTACTGAAAGTGATTCTTTTTGGAAAAAATACTTCCAGGGACTTGGGGTTTGATAGGCGGTTAAATCTAACAACCCTTCATCAACTACTGCGATTGTAAATTGAGCGGGCGATGAATCCAATGTCTTAATTTCTACCTCAAACTCTTTTCCTGGATTTATTTCCTCAGGAGCTTGAACAGAGAAATCCAGATGAGTTTCTTCTTCTTCAACATGGAGAGGAACAACGCCATACATTCTTATGGGCTTATCATTCTTTGTTTGGCTGTGAGATTGAATCACAGATATACTCACATAAACCGTTGGTAGCATCTGCTTCGTAATGGGAACTTCTATAATAGTTTCAGTTCCTTTCAGCTTTTTCCAATACACGTTAAGAATTTTTCTCCCTTTTTCTATGGAAATTAGAGCTCGTCCGTTTTCCGGAGTCTGACAAATTACTTTCGCAATATCTTTGTACCGATAGACCTTTTTATCTGTCTTTATCTTTAAAATATCTGCATCTTTTCCTCCAGTCTCACCTGCCCACGCATACACATCACAGAAATAGGCTGCTGTGTGACCGTTAGCCCCATCCTGGACTTCAATGAGAACTTCACCATAGTTTTCCGGAGTATAGGCAATAGAGATAGGTCCTGAACTTGAAGTGATTGTCCCGGATCTCACCAGTTCTGTGGAATAATCACTTTTAAAATGTTTTTTAAATTCTGCTTGACTATCATAGTCCCACCACCAGTAAGATTGCCCCTGGTAAATTCGATAATTTAATATTCTATCGGGAACTACTTCACCGTTATCTGAAACTAAAATCGTCTTTACGTTTATCTGTGAACCCATCTGTACATATTTCTCTTCTGTCCCATGGATTCCAACATAGTATTTATATAAATCAATTGGTATGATCTTCTCCTGGGGAACTGGCCTTCCCCCTTTTTCCAGGACTTTGGCTTCAATGACAGCTCTAAGTCCTGAGGAAGCTCTGTCAATCTCTGGTAATTGCCATTTAATATGAGTTTCTCCATTTCTATCGAGTTTTGATTCAAATATAGGACTGGTAACGGTTTTAAAATCTACCCCTTCGTTACTGAAACGAAATGCTCTATACGTATCAAATTTCACTTCATAGGGCTCTATTTTGACATTCACCTCACTGTCAAGATTAGAGGCAGGATTTCCAAAAAGGTATTGGGCCCTAATAGTTGCTTGTATCTGTCTATCTTTTACACTAATCCTTTTCTCTTCGCTTTCTATACTTACCTTTAACCTGTAGGGAACAACAGTTTCTATTTTTAGCGGGTGGTAAAAATCACTGCTCCCAATCTTAAGCTCTGCCCTCCAATCACCTGTAAGAGCAGTTTCATCCGTTTTAAACGTGAAGGAATAAAACCCATCGCTGCCTTTTTTAATAGTCTTCTCGATTACCTTGCGGTCTCTGGGATTAAAAAATCTTAAGCTGACAGGATGATTCTCTGGAAAAGTATCCTCTTCATTACGGGCAATAACCGAGAGGTTTATGGTATCTCCTGGTCGGTAAACGCCCCTTTCCGTGTAAATAAAAGCCTTTAGCCCTGAATCAGACTCAACTAAGCCCCCAGTATCAAAATTTGAGTCATCTAATTTGTCGTCGCTGAATTTTAAAACAGAACGTTGACCTCTATGTTCTGCTTCAATATAAAATCCAGTTTTCTTTATCAACTCACATCTCCCGGTAGTATCAGTTTCGGCTTCGGCAATGACCTGATTTTGATAAGATTTCAGTTTTATCCTTACGCCTTTCAATAGTTTCGTAGTAAGCACGTCGGTAGCAAAAACAATCAATTTATCTTTGCTTTGTTTAGCCACCAGAGCTATATCGCTTAAAATCACAGGTTTTACAGCCACGCCGTTATTGATAAAATATACTGTACGCTTCCAGGAACTCCAGTCCTCAGGAAATTCATACAGTATATTTTCCTCATCAAAGCTAAGCTCAATAATATATACCCCCCTGTCTTTATTCTTAAACATTTCTTCAAAATCAAGTTCGGATTGCAGCCATTTATTTTCGATTTTTCCAATGTCTAATTCTTTCTCTATCACAGTAACTCCTACCCTCCTCAGCTCATAGCTACTATATCTAAAATGCCGATCCTTTTGTCCATTTAAATTACTGCTCTGCAGCAAGATGCCAAGATTATCTTCAAAGACTCTTTTTACACATATTTTCACTTTTTCAACGTTTACCGTCTTAAAAAATATCTTTTTCATATTTGCGGAGGGTAAAAATACTCCCGAATGGGTAAATTCTATCTTAGGTTTCATATTAGGAAATTCAACATTTGCCAGTTTTCCTTCTAATAATTCTGTTCCCCATTTGCTTTTTAGCCCTTTAATTATTTTAATCTCATATTCCTGGCCATGTTGAAAGTCTCCGATTATCATTAAGCTCTTGCCCATATTGTTCAATTTAAAATTCAAAAAAGGCTTTATCTGAACAAATCCTTCATAGCTTTCCTCAGAGCTCAATTCATCAGAGAAAGTTACTTTCACATGTAAGTTCTTACCTTGAATCTCTTTTTCTATTTTTTTTATGGTGAAATCCCTCAGAGGAGAAAGGTAATATTTGTCCTCTCTTCCTTCAGAGAGTTCCAGCTCTTTTTTTTCAACTAATAAGGTAAATGTCCTTGCCTTATCTGTCCTGATAATAATTGCCGATTCAAATGAAAATTCCTCACCCTTCTCTTGACCGGAAAAAATCAGCTTTTTAGTGATATGTGAGTTCAATACTTTACCATTTGCGTCTTCACGCAATATTACTGCTCTTTTTACCGCTTCAATATCCACATCCTGATTGAATAGTAATCTCCCTTTGAGAATAACTTTCTCAGGGGAGGACCTGTCAGGTAATTCAAAATGTGCCTCCAAATCTGATATTTCTCGGCCTGAAGTCTCAAATTCAATTACAATGGATTTTACTTTTAAATTATCTACATGAGGAAATAGTTTTTCAAGATTAAGAGACCCGATATACATTTGTCTCATTTTAAGTGTACTATTTGGCTGAAACACTAATGTTCTTCCGTCCACCCACATAGCAATACCTTCTATTGTAGGATTAAACAGAAAAATTCTTTTTTTAAGTGGCACATTAAGTTGAGTTTCTAAGACCTGAGTATTTTGAAATCTCACAGCAATACTTGTATCCGGTGAAATAATTCCTTCAGTAATATGGCTAATAAGTTTTGCCTGTTCTACTGTTATTATCCTTGCCTGTCCTTCGTATTTTGCTCTTTCTGTATTGTAGTTACGCCCAGTGAACACCAAAATAATCAATAAGGCGATCGCAGATAGTACAATATACTTTTTCATCTTTACCTCCTGGGTAATGTTAAAGTAATGTCAAGACTTAACCGCAGAGAACGCAAATAACTGTAATATGTGATAAGTAATGAGTGATGAAGTTCTTACCATTCACACATCACTTATTGTCCTTCACATATTACATATCACTCATTACATATTACTTCTCACGTCTTACTTTCCCTCTGCGATCTCCTATGAGAATTATTATTCTTATTACTTTTTATCCTCATTCACATTAAAATTTAGCATTCACCGCAGATGTCTCATAGTACGCAGAGACAAATTAAGAAAGAAGCCACATAAATAGTAACAGTTTAGCTTTTCTAAAACTTTCCCCTTTTCTCTGGCAATTATAGCTGCTCAATTTAGTAGTGATTTGTAGAATTGTAGCTGCCCAATTCATTGGGCGGGTTTAATGCGCCGATAAATCGGCAAGCTACTAAATAGCTCTTAGCTCTTAGCTCTTAGTAAATTCAAAGTCAAGATAGTCCTAAAATTGCACTAATAAGAAATAACCAATGCGCCGATAAATCGGCAAGCTACAAAGGATTGCAGAGATTGCTTCGGAGTTTCATCTCTCACAATAACACGGGGAGTTCATTGAGTAGTTAATTAAAAGTGAGGAAAGAAATCTTCGAGTAATCTCTTACTCTTCTCTAAACTTGAATGTCTTAATTGCTATAATAAGCAAAACAAAAAACCAGGTTCCCAGGAACAAAAGTTCTTTTCTTAAACCGAAAAGTCCACTTCCTTCAATTGATATTTTGCGAAGGGCGTCTATTAATGGGGTGAGGGGAAGGTAATCCGCTATAGAAGCCATAATCTTAGGCATTATTTCCTTGGGGAAAAAGGTTCCTGATAAAAAGAGCATTGGCATAGTAACAAACATAGCTATCATCTCAATTGCTCTGGTGCTTTTCACCAGGCCAGCAACAATAAATCCTATATTTAAAAACAGAGCACAACCTAATAGGGCAAAGAAAAAAATTAAAAAGTAACTCCCCAGAATATTAACTTTAAATACAAGGGTAGAGAGGAGTAAAATTATTGTTACTTGAATAACAGAAATAACCAAAAACGCACCAACCTGGGCAATTAAAAAATGACTTGTTCTAAGAGGGGTAGCAAACAGACGTTTTAAAATTTTTTTCTCTCTTGACTCAGCAATATCACTGGCTATCCCGGTAACCGCAGACATCATAATGGCCATGGCTAAGATTCCAGGAATTAAGATATCTAAATACCTAATATTTCTAGATTTTACGGGTTTCTTATCTAAAAAAAAGAGTTCTGGGGCATCGGCAGCTTTAAGATTAGCATAAGCGATAAACTGGTCGAGAATGCCAAAAATAAGAGGGTTGAGCTGGGTATTTGTTTCATCATAGTAAACTTCAATGTGAATGCTGAAGTCCTCGGGAATCTCTTCTAATTTCGTAATAATTTTCATTCCTCGAAATTCTCCTTGTCCCGGTTTCCTAAGACCCCTGGGAATGATTAAGATGAAATCCAGATCTCCCTTTTCAAGACTTTTCTTTGCCTGAGTTAGATCTTCCTCATCTTGATGAATTTTTAAGATTTCAATTTTTTCGAGTTCCTTGATAAAACTCAAAGATTCATCCGATTTTGCCCTGTCGATTATCGCTATATGCGAAGTTCCCATTTTCTCAAAATCAAAAAGACTGAAGATACAAACAAACATTATGGGGAAGAAAATAGTCCAGAAAAGAGCTTGTTTGTCCCGGACGTATGTTCTTAAGTCACAAAAAAACAGTTTTAAAATCGATTTCATAATCTTACTCTCTTAATTGATGACCAGTTAAATCTAAAAAGACATCTTCTAAATTAGCGTCCTTTTCAATAATCCTCTTTTTAAAGCCTTTGGCCAAAAGTTGTTTAATGAGACTACTGGGTGTATCTAAAGCAATAATCTTGCCATAGTCCATAATAGCAACTCGATCACACAATCTTTCCGCTTCCTCCATGTAATGAGTAGTTAAGACTATGGTTTTACCTTCTTGTTTTATTTGATTAATCAACCTCCAGGTATGATGTCGTGCTTGAGGATCAAGACCAGTGGTAGGCTCATCTAAAAACAATAGAAGTGGCTCACAAACTAAAGCGGCTGCCAGGGCTAATCTTTGTTTTTGCCCTCCTGAAAGTTTACTCACAAGAGCTTTCTTCTTTTCTTCTAAACCAGTTAACGTTAAAAGTTTTTTTAAATCTCTTGATTTCCTGTAGAAAGAGCTTAAAAGATCCAGTGTCTCCAAAACTGTCAAAAGGTCATAAAAGGACCCTTCTTGTAGTTGAACACCAATCATCTCTTTGAGCTTCTGGGAATTTTTTCGAATATCAATGCCTAAGAGTTTTACTTCTCCTGAATCAATAGGTCTTATCCCCTCGATCATTTCTACAGTGGTGGTTTTACCAGCTCCATTTGGTCCTAAAATACCAAAGACCTCCCCTTCGTTCACTTCAAAGGAAATACCATCTACTGCTATTACAGAATTGTAAGTTTTGCGCAGTTGATTCACCTGCAAAACTGACATAATTTATCTCCATATCTGATCTTACCTCAGGTTCTTTCTTCGGTAGGAAAGAGCAGATGAGAACTATCACCCGATACGTGAAAATGAGTAAGTTCCCGCTTTATCTTGATATACTGTATAATGAAATCAACTCTTTGTCAAATTTGACAAGGAAAAAATGTGGTTGACTTTTCAGCGGAAGGGTATAGAATAAATCAGGTAATGTTAAAAAAGTGGTCAAGCAAGCTTGAAGTATGCTTTGCAATTCCTTGTAGCTTGCCGATTTATCGGCGCATTAAACCCGCCCAATAAATTGGGCAGCTACAATTGCCAGAGAAAAGGGAAAAGTTTTAGAAAAGCTAAACTATTATAATCGTAGTGGCCGAGTTTACTCGGCAATTTAAATCAAGCAAATTTTTGATTTTATAAATTCCTGATATAGTAAAAAGAGACCAGGATTAAAAAAGTTGAGCAAAGAAATGTGCTTTCAATAAGGAGGCTATCAATGTTTTCTTTACGAGATGGTATTGTGGGATATGTATTGGCGCTTCTCTTTGGGATTATAATCTTTATTCTTCCGGACATTGTCAGTTATTTAATAGCTTTATTCTTAGTCATTTTCGGAGTAATTGGGATCGTGCGGTGGATGAAAAAATAGACTTGGAAAGGAAATGCAGATAGGCCCTATGCCTGGCAGCCCGAAGTCTAAATGAGAGCTGATGACCACAAATTACTGAAATTCCGATACCTCACGGTGCACAATTTCCCTGAATCATGCCTTGCTTTACCCTCTTAGAGACAGTTTCTCCATTTAACTAACTATTTAATAAAGGAGATAAAAAAATGCAAGTAGGTCCTGTGGTTTCCTTTTATCTTTTAATCATTTTTTGGATAATAAGGGTAGTGGTAATTACTTTTTTCTGTTCCTTTCTTGGTTGGCTTGGGATCCGAATATTAGATGTTTTGACCCCCAGCATTCGTGAAAGAGAAAAAATAGGGGAAAATCCTATCTCTACAGCTTTTTTTATCGCTGGATTTATTATCTTCCTGGGTTGTATAATCCATGGGGTCTCAACTTCTCCCATAGCTATAGGACGATCATTGTTCGCCAGTTTAATAGATTTTAATCGACTTACACTGCTTACTATAAATTTTTTTGTGAGTCTTTTAGTAGCAGTGGCCCTATTTAATATATTTAACAAACTAACTCCAAAGATTCGGTTTCTTGCCATCAGGGACAACTCTGTTGCCATAGGTATCTACGTGTTTAGCTATTTTGTTTTTCTGGGAATCGTTTTACACGCAGCTTTAACTATGTCTCTATAATTTATGTAACAGCTCAGCCACTAAGTCACCAAGGCACAAAGTAGTGATATGAATTTATAATCTCGTTAATCTGTTAATGCGTAGATGCGTTTTACTTATCAACCCATTCACGCATAAACGCATTCACTCTTCTGACCATTCACGCATTTATCTTAGTGTCTTCGTGTCTTGGTGGCTAAATAATAGCTAATTTCATAAACAACAAAATGTACAGAAAAATAATCGTAGTAGTGGTCATTTTCCTGGGTTGGTTAATAGCTGACCAGGGACATAGCAGCCAATTTTACAAAAGAGGGGGCGAGATCTATGATTCTTGGGGAATTTGTAGAACAAGAGCCCAAGGGGAAGATGGTTATTTTCAGATTGTACCTGCAGGCTTTCGCCCCATCATAGTTTTTGAGAGTCTTGAAAAAGATGATAGCCTTGTCGGTAAGTGGGGGAAGGAATTTTTAGCCCAATTACCAGAGAATAAATACAGAGCAAAAAGAATATTTGAGTTTGTGAAAAACAAGGTGAGCTATATCCATGACAATCAACAGTTTGGATACCGGGAATTTGCTCAAAATGCCGATGAGTTAGCTTACAGTATCCAGGAAGGCTCTGCCAGAGGAGATTGTGAGGATTATGCGGTATTGCTGGCTACTTTATATAAGATGGCTGGCTATCGATCAGCAGTAGTCCTTCTTCCTGGACATGCAGCTGCCCTTGTTTACCTTCCAGGATACAAATCGAGTGTGTCCATGGAACTTGGTGGTGAGGAAGGGTGGATCTGGGCAGAAGCAACCGGTAAAAATAACCCCCTTGGATGGGTGCCATCCAAGGTTTTAACCAGTTCGGTAATGGCATATGAAATAAAGGAGGTCGAGGAAATATCTTTAATGTCAAAACCTGGGGGAGAATCAGTGGAACCAAGGGAAAAAGGTCAAAAAATTCCGTCTTCTCTTCCCCTTTTATTTACCATACTTATCATATTGATATTTCCCATCATAATTAGGTTTTTAAGGGTACCACGGAAAAGGATGGGCAATTAAGTTGACAAGATATTTTTTTTCTCTATAATGTTCATTAAATGAACAAGAAAGAGGGAAATATGGATCCCTCCAAAATTACCGAAAGAGAACTTAAAATCATTGATGAGATAGCCAGGGATCAATTTATTACTCAAAGAGAAATATCTCGCAGAGCAGAAATGTCCTTGGGAATGGTAAATATTGTTTTAAAAAGATTAGCCAGAAAAGGATATATAAAGCTTAGAAGATTAAACAAGAGGAGTCTTGAATACATCCTTACTCCCAAGGGATTTGCCGAGAAAGCTAAGAAATCTTATTGGTATGT
Source organism: Candidatus Aerophobota bacterium (assembly GCA_030615365.1). The sequence continues at coordinate 37,857 of JAUWZM010000002.1, forward strand.
TCGCAGAACTATTGATTCTTTAAAAGAAATAAAAGCTAAGATTCAAGCCTTGACCTTGGAGGAGTACCAAAAAGGGGAAAGAGAATTTGTCATTTTTGGCGATGGCGAGCTGGCCGATATCGTTGAAATTAGTTTAAGAGATTTACACAAGAATGATTTAAGATATACCCGGGTCTTTAAAAAAGAAAAGATTAAGAAAAAGAATGCCCTCATATTAGCTACTGAAAAAAAATGTGAAGCTTTCCAAAATAATAAGCGCTGGATAAATGTTCTGGAAAGAATAGCCAGTTAAGCTTATCCTCATCTTTTTAGCCTACCTTATCATCTTGTCAAAAAGCGGAAAAAAATGACTGTTTCCAAGATGAATTTGATACGAAAAATTGACAAAAAAGCGAATTTTGCATATGATTGGCTTGTACGAAATTCACAGAGCCCTGTCTTGAAAAGAGAGACTTTTAATTGCTCAACAATCCATAGTAAAGTGCGATGAATAAAAAATATACTCTTATCATAGCATTGATAATTGTTGTGATAGGCGTTATCCCGATCAAGTTGTTTAAACAGCCGGCTTCTGGAGAAGAAATTGGCGGTCTTTACGAGAAAATCAATATAATTGGTGAGACTGCTAAGAATGGAATCTATGATTCTTCAATAGAGTATGATGAAAAAGGTACTGGATGGTTGGCCTATTCTGCCGTGGTAATGCGTGCAGGATATGTTGATACACATTTAGCTAAAACCTCTGACCATGGCAAAACTTGGACGTATGTAAAAAAAATTAATCCCTCTGAAAATGATAGCATTACGCTTCTTGACGGGACCAAAGCTGAGGGCGTTTGGCGTCATGAGGTTCCCACTTTAGTTTATGATCCCGATGACCCAGGCAAGCAATGGAAGCTGTTTTGGCATAAGTATTTTTGTAAACACCCTTATGGGCCAAAGAATAGAATGTTTCAATATGGGTGGATTGCCTATAAATATGCCAGTAGTCCTGAAGAACTTGTCAATGCAAAAGAAATTCCCTTATTTCGTGGAACATGGCCACTTGCCCCATACCAAGCACAATGTAATCTTAATAACCTGCATTCTGACCTAAAAAATATTTTAAGTTATAGCGAACCAGGCTCCCTGGTTACGGATGGGGTGTTGTATTTAACCCTGCAGGCTTTTGAGTTTCCTGGAACACATAGTAACTCTAAAACAATCTTAATATATTCTCATAACCATGGAAATACCTGGGAATATGCAGGAACTCTCACAGATTATCAGGATGCAGTTGACCTTGGTCATACCTTGTTAACCGCCTCAAGTTTAGCAGAAGAAGATGGCAGAGTGTTTTTATTAATGAGTCCAAGTACCAACACGCCACTTCGCCATGGAATCTATGTTCTTGAGTTTGAAGACCTATCACAGGCTAAATTAAAAAGAGATTTTACTGGGAAATTGATTGTTCGTAAATTCCTCCAACCTTCTTTAAAAGGACTTGGGAATTCAGGAGTTGCTAGTTATGACACTCAAAACACTTATGGTGGAATCATAATTGGTCAAGTTGGGATCTTAAATTACCCAGATGTTATTTTCGAAATTTTTAACACAAAACAGAGAATCGTGGAAAAAGGGGCCAGGACTCCATGAACTCTGCAGTTTCCTTCGGAAACCCTGTCTCACTTCGTTCGGTCGCACAACATTTCCTAAAATGTGTCAATGTATTTTTTAACAACTGAATCTCAACCATAGCTAACATTTCCCCATTTTGCTCCGCCACAGGTTGTGACACATTTAATCGCTTGTATCATCTCTTCTGGAAAAAATATAAGAAGGAAACTAACAAAGCTCTCTGTCTAAAAAAAGGAGGGGCTTTATCTAATAAAAACAGGAAAGGATATTTATATTACAAAAATGGCTTTGTAGGAGATCGCAAAGTGAGAAGAGATAAGATTATTCTATATTTAAGTATCGTAATTCAATAGTTTATAGTTATCAGTCCTTATGTAGACTTAGGACTATCAGGCTGCCAGAGTATGGACTATCTTGTTTTTAAGTATCTCAGTGTTCTCTGCGGTTAAGTTTTGACATTACTTAAGTCTATATCAGGAGGCAAACATGACTCTCAAAGAAAGAGTAATAGCTCAAATAAAACACCAAGAAACAGACTTTATCCCCTATTTCTTGATTTTTGAGGAAGATGGTGATAAAAATCTTGTTGAACAAGGTGCACTAAAGCGGGTAAATTCCTACTACGGGGATGATTCCTGGCGAACAAAATTGGATAATCACATTAAGATAATTCCAACGGTTAGTCTGGGTATGGACATGGAAAGGACCTTTTGCACAGATCCCTATGGCACTCAGTGGCGGGTGGATAAGAGACCTGCACAGATTGTGAAACCAGTATTAGATAAGCCCACTCTTAAAGGTTATACATTTCCAAATGCTGATACTTTTTTTGATGAGGGGTGGCATGAGCGCGCTCTTAAGTTAATAGATAAGTATAAAAATAGTTTTCTTATTACTCCTTTTTATCTTGGCTTATATGATAGAACCTGGGTTATAAGAGGGTTTGAAAATGTTCTCATGGACTCAATCCTTCATCCCGATTTCTACCGGGAGCTGGTTGAAAAAATTTTTAAGGAACATATGATGTTCCTCGATAGAGTCCTTACCTTGCCCTTGGATGGAATTCTGTTTGCTCAAGACGTTGCCTATCAAGAGGGGATTATTATAGGTGCTGAACGCTGGCGAGAATACTTTAAGCCATACATAGCTAAGATGTACGCCAAGGTTCATCAGGCAGGTAAATATACGTTTCACCATATGTGCGGAAGCGTAGCAGAAATACTACCTGATCTTATCGATATTGGACTCGACGTATATGAAAGTGTACAACCCGAGCCAAAGGACAACAACCCCTACCGGTTAAAAAGGTTATATGGAGATGATATCACCTTCTGGGGTGGTCTTGGTTCTCAGAGAACGATTCCCTTTGGCAGTCCACCCGAAATAAAAGCAGAAGTTAGGAAACTCTGCCAGGAAATGGGAAAAGGAGGAGGGTATATCCTGGAACCTTCGAAACCGATACAACCTGAAACTCCGACAGAGAATGCAGTAGCAGTAATTGAAGCTCTTGCAGAACAGGCTGGGATAAATATTTGATTTATCTTTTTTTAAGGAGTTAAAAATCCCTTTTTAAATTCGCCCAATGAATTGGGCAGCTACAATTGCCAGAGAAAACAAGAATTTTAGAAAAGCTAAACTATTACGCTTAAAGAAGCTAAAGCTGAAAATTAAGACTGAGTGAATTAGGATTAACTAAAAGAGACGTTCGTAGGGCCATTAATGCGATGACTAAAGTTATTTCAGGTACTCTTTCTAATGGTGATAAGGTGACCCTGGTTGGCTTTGGCACTTTTCAAGTAATGCAGAGAAGGGGAATAAACCCCCGAACAGGGGAGGAGATACAGATACCAGCAAAGAAGGTACCCAGGTTTGTGTCAGGAAAGGGTTTGAGGGAGAAGGGAGAGAGAACTCAAAACTAAACAAGAAAGTGATACTGAAAGAAAGTAATTAGATTAGAAAATAAAAAACAGGCGGAAAAAAATGATCAGACGAGATTCCAATATTAAACGATTGCTTAAAACTTGTTCTTCGGAAGAAGCTGACCGAGTGCCAAATTTTGAATTTTTTGTAATGGGAAGAACTATGAAGTATTTCTTAGGAGAAAAACGTATAAATAAGATTATGAAATCCGAGGAAATGAAACATCTTTTATATCTTCTTTCTGATGAGGAATCTGAGAAAGAGTTAGAGAAGAAGATTTCTAAAAATCCTCTATTGAGAAGAATGAAAAGCGCAAGTTCTCTGGTATCCTCTGTTGTATTTCTTCCCCCAGATGAGAATCTAAAATTACTCCGAACAACAGGTGTGGATGCTGCCTCACCGATGTTAGACTGGCTTCCAAGAACACGGGAGTATAGACCAGAAATAGACTCTTACGGTCAAGAAGGTATAGTCAGAGGATGGGAAGATTTAGATAAAGTAAGTCTTCCTCCCCGAAGAGTAGAAAAGATGATGGAGCTAATCGATTGGTATTTAGATGTATGCAAAGGCACAGATGTAGGAGTAGGCCCTCTGTGTGGTTCCTGTCTTTACAATACTTATGAAGTCTTAGGAATGGAGAATTTCATGCTCAAACTCTACGATGATATTAAATTAGTTGAGCATATAATGGATATTTTTATCGATTATGGCCTTAAAATAACTACAGAGCTCAGTAAACGGGATATAGACTGCTTCTGGTTGAATGATGACCTTGCATTTAATAATGGGTTCTTAGTGCAGCCTAAATTTATAAAAGATCTTTGGGTGCCAAGAACCAGAAAGATGTTAAAGCCACTTCGGGAAAAGAATATCCCTATTTATACGCACTGCTGCGCTAATATAAGGGATTTTATTCCTATAGCCATTGATTTAGGAATCAAAGCTATTCATCCGGTGCAACCTAACTGTAATGATATATATGCTCTAAAGAAGGAGTATGGCGATAAGATGTGTTTTGTAGGCAATATGGATCTTGCCGGGGTATTGAGTTTTGGCACCCCAGATGAGGTCATTAAGGATACCAAAGAGCATATAGATAAACTGGCTTCCGGGGGAGGCTATGTAGTTGCTTCCAGTCATTCAATTACCGATGATGTTCCTCCAGAGAACTACATAGCCATGATAGAGACTGCTCAAACGTATGGAAAATATTAAAAGGTAAAGTGAATAAATTCCATATTATAAAAAGAAATAATGTGAATGAACTACAAGATAAAGATAGACAGAGAGGTTGTATAATGTCTGTCGCTCTACTCTGTTCAATGAATATTTAGTAGAGTACCAAAATCTATTATACACACAGGAGGTGATACTGAGAAAAAATATTGAGACGAGATTAGAAAATAAAGAATAAGGAGAAAAAAAGGTGATACGAAAATTAATGATTGTGTTGCTAAGTGGAACACTATGTCTGTTCATAGCAGCTCCACTTTTAGCCGAGACAAATTGGGGTTGGAGCACCCTGCAAGAGTATGAGGAAATTACAGGAAATAAAATAGAAGAGTTCAATGAAGCTCCTGTGCTAAGATTAAAAGTAGCCTTAGGTGAGCTTCCTCCCATAGAGGAAAGACTTCCTGAGGAGCCTTTAGTGGATAAACCAGTTGAAGAGGTTGGAACATATGGGGGAACCCTTCGTATGGCTATGATATCTGCGGCTATGTGGTTTCCAGCGTCAATTTTTACGATGGAGTATATGCTGCTTATGGATCGTAAAGCTGAAAAAGTAGTGCCCAACATTGCCAAAGGATGGGAATTTTCAGATGAAGGAAAAACTTTTACCCTGTACTTAAGAAAAGGAATGAAGTGGTCAGATGGTGCACCTTTCACTGCCGATGATATTCTTTTTTACTGGGAAGATGTTGTTTTAAATGATGAAATCATGCCCGCTAAACCTAAAGAGTGGATGCCCGGTGGTAAATTAGCAACTATAGAAAAAGTAGATGATTACACAGTTAGCTTCCACTTTAGCAAACCCTATTGGAGTATAATCTGGTATCTATCTGGTACCACATGCAAGGGAGGCCAAAATTATATCTTCTTGCCCAAGCACGCTCTTGAAAAGTATCATATAAATTATAATCCTGAAGCAAATGAACTGGCAAAAGAAAATAATTACGATCATTGGTGGCAGATTTTTAATGTAAAAAGAGATTTTTGGATAATCAAACAACCCAATCCAGACATTCCATCTCTTGGTCCCTGGGTAACAAAGAAAGTAATACCTGAAGGAGTAGTATACGAGAGAAACCCTTACTATTTCAAAATAGATACTGCTGGCAATCAACTTCCCTATACCGATACGATTAAAGCTACTGTATTTGGGAATACAGAGGTACTTGCCCTGAGAATGGTATCCGGAGAATACGATTATCAGCCCTGGGGATCTACGATAGATAATTATCCCGTTCTTATGGAAGGAGCAGAAAAAGGAGGATATAAGGTTTGGACAGGTCCCAGTTTTATGGTTTCAATTCCTGGCTATATAGTTAACCAGAATTACACTGAAGATCCGGTCATGGGTGACATTTTAAGAGATGTGAGATTTCGCCGAGCTTTATCTTCAGCGATTGATCGTGAGGAAATCAATGAGCTTTTGTTTTTAGGGAAAGGCTCACCACAACAAATAACAGTTCATCCAAGTTGTAGCTTTTACAAGGAGGAATGGTCTAAATCTTATGCTGAATATGATCCGGAAAAAGCTAATCAACTTTTAGATGAAATGGGAATGGATAAAAGAGATAAAGAGGGGTATCGCCTCAGACCTGATGGTGAACCTTTCCTCCTGGTAATATTCAATGAGATAACTATAAAAGTTGAGCAAAGTGAGCTTATCAAAGAGTACTGGGGAGCAGTTGGAATTAAGACTTTCGTTAAGGTGGTAGATTCCGCATATATGGGAACTTGTTTTGCTGCCGGTACATATACGATTGGCACCTGGGGCACGGGTCAAACTGCAGAATGTGTGATTGCAACAGGTATGAACGCTCGTATTAGAGGGCTGTATTTTGCCCGACAATGGATGAACTGGTGGAATACGAAGGGTGAAACAGGTGAAGAGCCACCAGAAGAGGTAAAAAGAATGTGGTCCTTGTACGATGAAGCTCCATTTCTTTCGCAAGAAGAAAAAAACAAGGCACTACAAGAGGTCTTTGATATCTGGGCTGATAATATCTGGGAAATTGGTACTGTAGGCTGGATACCATGGCCTGCAATAGCTAACGTTAATCTGGGTAACGTTGATACCGATTCCTATCTTTGTGATTTTGATATAGGGGCTGGTACGCTTAATCGCATCTACCAACTCTTCTGGAAGAAGTAATAAGAAAACTATCAAGGGTTTCTGCCTTTTCTTTCAGGTAGAAACCCTTGATTTCAATGCTAAGGCGGAAACAACTAGTAGGTGAATTAAATAGAAAGGAGGAGGGGCGATTCTTCCACGTCCTAAAGGACGTGGTTTCTTTGCCTAAATTTTTATGAATATCAAAAAGAAAAATACTCAAAAGATAAGATGGACAGCTAACGAAGCCTGGAATTGGTATCGAATTCGGTCCTGGCTATGTGGTTTTAATTTTGTTACCAGCACAGCAGTTAACTCTACGGAAATGTGGCAGGATGAAACCTTTGACCTCGAGAGTATTGACCGAGAGTTAGGCTGGGCAGAGAAGATTGGATTTAACAGTTGCCGGGTCTTTTTGCAGTATCTTATCTGGCACGATGATCCAAATGGTTTAATAGAGCGAATAGATCAATTTCTTGAAGTAGCAGATAAACATAAAATCTCTACTATATTCTGTCTTTTCGATGACTGTGCTTTTTCAGGTAAGGAGCCTTACCTGGGCAGGCAAGATGATCCCGTTCCTGGAGTGCACAACAGCGCCTGGACTTCGAGTCCGGGACATAAAAAAGTTACCGATCAATCAGTTTGGCCTCAACTGGAGGAATTTGTTACTACCATTGTTTCTCACTATTCTAAGGACCAGCGTATTTTAGCCTGGGATATCTATAATGAGCCGGGTAATTCAGGAATGGAAAATAAAAGCTTACCTTTGCTTGGCCAGGCCTTTCAATGGGCTCGCAGAGCTAAACCTGAACAACTACTCACCACAGCGGTGTGGAACAGGGGTTTACAGAATATTACCGAAGCAACACTGGAGTTGTCAGACATTGTAACATTCCATAATTATGATAATCTGTTAGCTGTCCAAAAGCAAATTTCTTATCTTAAATCATATAAGCGACCCCTCATTTGTACCGAGTGGATGGCTCGACATCGGGGCAGTCTTTTTCAGACCCACCTCCCCTTCTTTAAGCAAGAGAAAATTGGCTGCTACTGCTGGGGTTTAGTAAATGGAAAAACCCAAACCCATTTTCCCTGGGGATCATCCCCGGGAACTTCTGAATCCTCTGTGTGGTTCCATGACATATTACACCAGGATGGTAATCCTTATCAAAAAGAGGAAATAAAAATCATTCGGAAGTATACTCGAGGTTCTGTAAAAGGATCGTCATGGAAAATGAAAATAAAAAGTCTAACAATACTCTAATCCATACAGGAGATGATAATGAATTCAAAAAAGTTAGTGAGGGACATAATAAAGCGTAATAACAATTATGGTAGAATACCTTATTCTTTTTCTACCCCACCAGGCTTTGAAGATAATCCTGATAAAAAATTGGTTCAGGAAGTTAAAGCTCTTATCCAGCAAATGCCTAAGGATTCTATTTGGTATTTTTGCTACTGTCCTCCATCGGATTGGAATCCAAAAGAGAATCTTCAAAAAGGGGGGTTTTGGGGTAATCATTACAGTGATGGTGTTGATGAGTGGGGTGTGAAATGGGAGAAAATTTATACAACCTACCACCCATTAGAGGAGTGGGAAGCTTTAAAAAATTATCATTTCCCAGATCCTTATGCTCCCGGGCGTCTTTATGAGGCAAAAGAACTGATTGAGGAAAACAAAGAGAAGTACCTTCTTTGGTTTTTTGGGTTCACCCTCTTTGAAAAATTATGGAGCCTTCGTGGATTTGAAAATCTCCTTATGGACCCGTATATATATCCCCAGAGATTTATCTATCTGCGAGATCGCATTATGGATTTTGACAGAGGGATTACCCAGCAATTTTTAACACTTGGCTTTGATGGAGTTATGGTAGGTGATGACTTAGGAGGGCAGGAAAATCTACTTATGAATCCTTCTATGTGGCGTAAATACTACAAGCCTTGTTATAGGGAAATCTTTGATATTATCCATGCCAAAGGCCTGGATGTATGGATGCATACCGATGGAAATGTAACTGAGATTATTCCTGATTTAATACAGATAGGTCTGGATGTTTTGAATCCTGTACAACCAAGTGCTATGGATATTCAATATTTATCACGAGAGTTTGGCAATGATTTATCCTTCTTTGGAGGGATTGACGTCCAAACATTTCTCCCAAAAGGAACTCCACAAATTGTTGATCAAGAGATAAAACATTTAATTGAAACTCTTGGTCGTCCTGATGGGGGATATATTCCCAGCCCGACTAATGCTTTATTGTCAGATCTTCCTCTGGCAAATATTAAAGCTGCTCTTATTGCTCTAAAAAAGTATTCAGTTAACCGTAAATAACAACAAGAAACAATCTCATCTCACTCATTATAAAACTATCTTATAGGAGAGTAAAAATTCTGTTTCTGGATATGCTCTAAAAATTCGCTCAAGTTCTTTATGTATCTTGTTGATACTTGTGGGTTTACCTCGTAATAAAATTACACCTGAAGATGAGGTTTTCTCCAGAAATACGAGAGCGCCAAAATCCTTATCCCGCGTGATGAATATCCGGTTCATTTTCTTCGCCTTCTTCAATAGTTCATGGTCAGATGCTCTATGCATCCCAATCTCCCGAACTGCAACGACACTGTGTCCCAATTCTACCAGAAAATCAATTGTCATTTGATAGACATCCTGATCAGTTAAAAAATGCATCATATCTTTTCCAGGTGAACTTCCTCAGAACGCACAATATCGGTTGCATAGCGAATGCAGGCTTTGATATCTTCTATATCTAAATCCGGATAATATTTAGTTATTATTTCGTTGAATGAAATACCTTCTTGTACTAATTCGAGCACATTCTCTACAGTAATCCGTGTACCAATTATGCAGGGCTTACCAAAGTGGATATTTGGATCAATGGCTATCCTCTCTCTGTATTTTACTTTGTTCACCATTTTTTAGCCTCCTTTTCGTAAGATACGTTTCAATACTTTGCAGTCTACTTTGATTTATTTTAATGTATTCCAAGCAACTGTCAATTGAAAGTAGACTATTTTTTAATAATTCAAAACTTAGCTAACATTTATGTCACAGATGCTTGACAGAAAAATACAGTTTAATATAATGCAATTGATAACGGTAACGATAAGGGAGATTATAATGAGTTATGTCACACTTCAGGATATAGCTAAAAAAGCTGGCGTTTCCAAAACTACAATTTCGAGAGCATTAAATGACAAGCCTGATGTGAGCCCTGAAACTAAAGATAAAATCCTTAGAATAGATAGAATTCAGGATGACCTCTTGACAAAAAAATAAAATTTATTATAATGTAACGGTAACGGTAACGATAAGGGAGCATTGAAATGAGTTATGTCACACTTCAGGATATAGCTAAAAAAGCTGGCCTTTCCAAAACCACAATTTCTCGAGCATTAAATGATAAGCCTGATGTGAGCCCTGAAACTAAAGATAGAATCCTTAGAATAGCTAAGGATTTAGGATACACCCCCAACCTTCTGGCAAAGAGCTTAAGATCGAGAAAGAGTAAAACAATGGGCATTATTATTGCCGACATATCCAATCCTTTTTTTGCCAGTGTAGCTAAAGTAGTAGAAGATGCAGCACGCAAGAAAGGTTATAGCATTATCTTATGTAATACAGATGAGGAATACGAGGAAGAACAAGAGGCGATACAGACTTTGTTGGAAAAGAGAGTAGATGGAATCTTAATAGCGCCTGTCCAAACTAAAGATCAGAATATCGTAGAGCTAAAGAGGCGAAAAATTCCCTTTGTTCTCCTTGGCAGGCATTTTGACATACTGGAGGCCGATTATGTAATTACCGATGATATCCAGGGTGCCTTCTCAGCAACTAAATATTTAATAAAAAAAGGACATAAGAAAATTCTCTTTGTAAATGGTCCCCTTCATATATCCAGTGCTAAGGAACGCTTGGCCGGATACAAGCGAGCTTTCTTAGAGAACGGTATCAGGTATGAGGATAAATTGGTCAGATCAGGAGCAGTAAGAATGGAGGATGGCTATAGAATCATGAAGGAGATATTAGATAATAAAGATAACATAACCGCAGTATTTGCTTACAGTGATCTGGTAGCCTTTGGAGCTATGAAAGCTTTACGAGAGGCTAATCTTAAGATTCCTGAGCAAATAGCAGTGGTTGGTTACGATGATATTGAGTTTGCATCCTCCCTTGAGATTCCATTAACCACTGTTTGTATACCAAAACGTCAACTGGGAAAAGAAGCAGTGAGAGTTCTGGATGATAAAATCAAAGAAAGATCCAAAGGTACTCAGAGAATAACCCTCAAGACTGAGCTCATAATCAGAAAATCCGCATAGAAGTAACAGGTAAGTTTTCCTAAAAAACATAAGGTTCCTTGCTCGTCATTGTGAGGGACAAAGCATGTGGTGGCACAGACATCTTGTCTGTGGAAGTCAAAGCAATCTCATGTAGCTTGCCGATTTATCGGCGTGCATTAAATTCGCCCAATGAATTGGGCAGGCTACAAACCGCTCAATAAATTGAGCAACTACAATTGCCAGAGAAAACAAGAATTTTAGAAAAGCTAAACTACTACACATAGAAGACAGACTTACGGTAGTGTAATAGTCCTGTAGTCGGGTAAGGATAAGACTAATTGCCCTTTGAAGATAGGAGTTAAAGCAGATTAAGAAATTATCCTTAAATTTAAAGAAGCTAAAGCTGAAAATTAAGACTGAGGAGGAGGTGAAAAATTAGATAGGTCAATCAGTTTTAGAATAAATTATGTAAATAAGGAGGATAGAAGTGATACGAAAATTAATGATTGTGTTGTTAAGTGGGGCGATATGTTTGTTAGCAGCAGCCCCACTGTTAGCAGAGACAAATTGGGGTTGGGCTACTTTGCAAGAGTATGAGGAAGTTACCGGAAATAAAATAGAGAAATTCAGTGAAGCTCCTTCTCTAAGATTAAAAGTAGCCTTAGGTGAGCTTCTTCCAATAGAGGAAAGGCTTCCTGAGGAGCCTTTAGTGGATAAACCATTTGATGAGGTTGGAAAATATGGCGGAGTGCTTCGCCTGAGTATGGTGTCCCTGTCAGTTTACTACCCAGCCTCACTCTTTACAATAGAATACATGCTTAATCTGGACCGGAAGGCTGAAAAAGTAGTTCCTAACATTGCCAAGGGCTGGGAATTTTCTGATGAGGGGAAGACATTCATCTTGTACTTAAGGAAAGGAATGAAATGGTCAGATGGTGCACCTTTCACAGCGGATGATATCCTTTTCTTCTGGGAAAACGTTGTCTTAAATGATGAAATTACACCAGTTAAGCCTGCACAATGGAAACCGGGTGGCGAGTTAATGACCGTAGAAAAAGTAGATGATTACACAGTTAGTTTTCGCTTCAGCAAACCTTATTGGGGTATAATTTGGTATCTGTCTGGCACCGTGTTTTGCGGAAGCCAAAACTATATTTTCCTGCCCAAGCACGCTCTTAAAAAGTATCACATAGACTATAATCCTGAAGCAGATGAGCTGGCAAAAGAGGAAGGTTATGATTATTGGTGGCAGCTTTTTAATGCAAAAAGATATTTCTGGATAGATAGACAGCCAAATCCGGATATTCCTTCTCTCGCTCCCTGGGTAACAAAGCAGATACTATCCGAAGGAGTGATATACGAGAGAAATCCTTACTACTTCAAAGTGGATACTGCTGGTAACCAACTCCCCTATATTGATACAGTTAAGGCTACTACTTTTGGGGACAATGAGACACTTATCTTAAATATGGTCACCGGAAAATATGATTATCAGGATTGGTCTACAGCTACCGAACATTACACTGTTTTGATGGAAGGAGCAGAAAGAGGAGGATATTATGTTTGGTTAGCTCCAAGTCTCTGGGGTGCATGGCTTGCCTATTCAGTTAATCAAAATTACAATGAGGATCCGGTCGTAGGTGACATTTTAAGAGATGTAGTATTCCGTCGAGCCTTGTCTTTAGCGATTAATCGTGAGGAAATCAATGAGATTTTTGCTCTTGGAAAAGGCACGCCACGTCAGGCAACAGTTCACCCAAGCTGTAGCTTTTACAAAGAGGAATGGGCTAAAGCTTATGCTGAATATGATCCAGAGGAAGCTAACAGACTTTTAGACGAGATGGGATTAGTAGGCAAACGTGATAAACAGGGATTTCGCCTTAGATCTGATGGTGAAACTCTCACGATAGTAATATCTCATTGTTTAGACCATCCAATAATAACCAGTGAGCTTGTGAAGGAGTACTGGGAAGAAATAGGAATTAAAACCGTCGTTAATCCTGTAGATCGAAGTTACTTAATGACATTGTTTGATGCCGGCAAACATATGATTGTTCCCTGGGCCTTTGATGGTAGTGCAGAAGGCGCGGTTGCAATAGGCATGAACCCTTATATTAAGGGGTGGCAATGGGCTCCACAGTGGTATACCTGGGGAATTACAAAAGGAGAAAAAGGTGAGGAGCCACCAGAGAAGGTAAAAAGAATGTTTTCCTTGTACGATAAGGTCCCATATCTTCCAAAAGAGGAAAGAAACAAAGCATTAACGGAGATCTTTGATATCTGGGCTGAGAATGTTTGGCGAATTGGTACTGTAGGGATGATGCCAAAACCTGCCATAACCAATGTTAACCTGGGAAATGTCAATACCAATACCTATACTGATAATGCTTCTGTAGGATGTGGTACATTTAATCGTATATACCAACTCTTCTGGAAAAAATAGAAAAAAGAAACCAACAAGACTCTCTGTCTCTTTTAGACAGGGAGTCTTGTTTAATGAAAGGAATGGAAAATGAGGGAAGTACAAAATAGTGCAAAGTTTAAAAAGATAGCTGATGGTTATACTCTAAGTAGTAAAATTGATAGTTTGCGTATTCATTTTGTTGGAAGTTGCGAGAAGGGATTTGACATTGTTTTTGAAAAAATTGTCAATGGTGAGTGGCAATGTTTAGCTAATTTCCCAGCTAAACAGATATGGACAGTCTATGCTTCCTGGAATAGCAATACTTCATGGTATGAAGGAGTGCATCACTTTAAAGCCACAAAAATTGAAGAAAAAGATAGTGGATGCGTAAAAGTTTCAGCACAGGGGATCATTTTCGGACAAAAATGGGAGTTTAGGGATATTTATTCCATAGAACATAGTTTAATTAAAATTGAACGAGTGTGGGAACATTTGGAGGATAGCTATCAACCTGAGATTACTTTAGCTAACTGTGTGCGAGTTCCTCTTGGAGATGACCCTCAGGTTCTAATACCAGGGGTAATTTATAATAACAACCCTAATGCTTATCCTACTAAACCGGTTCCACATATTGCTTATGCCCCAGGTGCCATTGGACTTTATGAAGAGCATAGACTACCTATTCCTATGGTTAATTTAGAATCAACTATTCAAAGTCAACGAATCTATGGTTCTCTTTTATCTATTCCTTCTCGTTTGCCTCAAGGCCATAAAGGTAGTGATCAGTGGTGGAGTTTGGGTTTAAAATGGGGAGAGAATTATGTAGATTTACTAAGTGTTTCTGGTGCTGTAGCTACTAATGGATTTTTTAGCATGGTTTATGGTCATCGTAACGGCTTTGATCCTTATGACAGGGCATATATAGATGTGCGAGGAAAGATAGCCTTTAAGAAAACTCTATATATTGACCCTGGTATTAGTTCTAAGAAAGGGTATTCTTTTAGTAAGACATTATGGAAGGCATTTGATATTTTCCAGCCTGTTAGTACCCCTCATCTTCCTTTTTCTGAAGTTATGAGTCTAAAGAAAGAGTATGCTAAAAGTACTTTTTTTCAGGATGAAAAAGGTGTAGCTGGTTTTCCTATTTTTCCTGGAGTTCCAATTCTCATGTATGAGTGGGTTGGTGGCAATCTCGCTATTGCTTATGCTCTTCTCTTCGAAGCAGATAGATGCAGGGACCAGCAGGCGAGGAAACAGGCAATGAAAACTATCCAATTCTTTATTGAGAATGCTCAAGCTAAAAAAGAAGGACTTTACTATGGTGATTACGATGTAAGTAAGAAGCAATGGGTCCTGGGCAATTTCTGGGGACAGGCACCTGGCATATCCAGCCGACAGTTTGGAGAGATAATGGAGCGTCTGGCTGATCTTATTTTATTAGGGAGAAAGCAAGGATTAAAAATAGATTCCTGGTTAACTGCATTGCGTAAAGGTTGCGATTTCTTACTGCAATCTCCCAGATATGAAGATTTGTTTCCCAGAAAGTGGGATTGCAATGGTATACCTATGGGATGGGAGGATAAGAAGGCTAAAATAGGTAGTATATCTACCTCAGGTGTTTATTGTGTTATCCCTCTTGCTAAAATTTCTAAAATTACTAAAGAAAAAAAATATCTCGATGCTGCCAAATCAGTACTGGAAGCATATTGGAAGAAATTCAGTAAAGATCTTTCAACTCCTTATTGGGGTGCTACCCTTGATGCTGGGAGTGAAGATAAAGAGGCAGGTTGGGGCTTTATGCGGGCTGCATTAGCTGTTTATGAATCCACTCAAGATTCACGTTATTTAAGCTGGGCAAAAGATGCTGGTGATTGGACACTGACCTGGATGTATTTCTATGATGTTGGATTCCTGCCGACCAGTATTCTTTATGATCATCTTAATACCATTGGATGGACATCTATCTCAGTGCAAAATGAGGAGATAGATGTCTTTGGGTATTTTATGGCTCCTGATTTTTATCGCCTTGGCTTAGCCTTGAAAGAGGAACGTTATAAACAGATTGCTAAAGTTATGTTTAACGCTGCTACTCAAACTATCTCGCGACCGGGAGAGATGTTTGGTAGAAGTGAGCCAGGCATTCAAGCCGAACATTATAATCATACCAATTGTACATATATACCACAGGGAACCTGGAGAGGTAGTCAATGGGCTGCAGGGATAAGTTGGGTAGTAGCCAGTGCTCTTTATGGTGGTGTCCAGTTGGAGGAATTGGGGGCTTTTAAAAGATAACCTCGTATCAAGAGAATTTTACAAGAAAAACCAGAATATTCGTAAATATTTATTAAAGCATGTATACTACTTTCATTGCGGGGAGCGAGATTCCTCGCTTCACTCGGAACAAGCTCTGTAATCTCATTTAGCTTGCCGATTTATCGGCGAATTAAATTCGCCCAATTCATTGGGCAGCTGCTAGGTGCAGTCAAGCAAGCTTGACCACTACAGGTTATGGTGCTATTTGTAGTAGCAAAGTTTACTTTGCTGAATTGTATGGTAGCACACTTTAGAAGCAGCTACAATTGACAGAGAAATGAGGAAAATTTTAGAAAATCTATTACCACTTATTCAAATTTATAGTAAGTATAGATAGCATTTAAAATACGAAAGGAGGATATGAAAAGATTAGTCTCTGAAATGCAAAATATGGTAAAATACTTTTCTTTCAAAAGTTCGAAGATTTTCTTTTTTATCTTGTTTGGGGTAATAATTCTTACTTTGGGTGCTTCGAATGCAGGGGAAGTGATTAATATAAAATGGGAGAAAGATGCTAATATTGGTGTTGGTTTTAAAGCACCATTAGAATTGAAAAACGGTGATATCTTAGCATGGAGAGAAATCCAACTGCAACCCGAAGGAGGTAAGATGGTGGGTTGCTACAAAAGCTCTGACAGTGGAGTTACATGGAGCTATTTAAGCGAGATTGTGAGAGATAATGATACTATAGTAGACCTTGGAGATGGAGCTTTTGTCCAATTATCAAACGGAGATATTCTTTTTTCCTATCGCCATAACAAGTATATCAATTTACCTGCTACAAAACGTACCTATCGAATTGAGATGGCAATAAGCAAAGATAAAGGGCAAAGTTGGCAATTTCATTCTACCGTTATGAATTGCGGGGGCTCAAATAGAGGTTTGTGGTCTTCTTTTCTCCTGGAAAAAGATGATGGGACCTTACAGTGTTATTACGATGATGAATATACTCCTTCTCAGCAGGGCTTTGATGGGCATCAATGGGCGCAGATGAAGACCTGGGACCCAGAAAGCTTGCAGTGGGTCAACCCGGTTACCGTAAGTCGTGCCCATAATCCTGTTCATCTCTCTCGAGATGGAATGTGTAGTGTGGTTGAGTTGTCTAAAAATAAACTACTTTGTGCCCTGGAAAGTGTTCAGACCAGTTTCCCATATAGAGGTTTGATTCGTTACGTTACTTCCAACGATGGAGGAAAAACCTGGAGTTGGGAAAAAGAAAAACGATATGTTTTGTATCAACCAGAAGATACAACCTTTAATGCACTTGCACCCTGGATGATTATGCTGAGGAGCGGTGCATTGTTATGCGTCTTTACCACCGATGAGGATCGTAAGAAATCAGGAGTACCTAGCACTGGCATTCTTTATCAAGACCTAAAATATATGCTTAGCTATGATAACGGCAAAAACTGGTCTAAAAAACCTTACATTATTGATGATGACTACCCAATTTTTTTCCCTGGCGTTTGTGAATTAAAATATGGTGCTAACAAGGGTATCCTTCTTGTGCAATACTTTCACAAACATCGAGTATTTAACAAAAAAGGCTCAGTTGAATATAAATAAATTATGCTAATTGGAATTCAGAGGGTAATATTAAAAATCGGACAAAAAGTTGGAACTCATAGACCCGCCTTGATCACCGCTGTCTTATGGAAAACACACTCAGCGGGCAGCAAATCAGGGGGATTTTTCCTGAAACTGAAATGACATGCTTGACAGGAGGGTAAAGCTTAGTAAAATGTGACTAATAGCGGTAATAATAGAGAAACTTCATAATGGACCGTGTTACTTCCAAAATATAGCTAAAAAATTGGCATTTCTAAATCTTGGTAAATCTGACCTAAATATAGTTTATCATAGCTGTGGTAATTGTGAATTTGTAACAGGTAAGTGTTACTAAAAAAAACGAAGTTCCTCCCCTGTCATTACTGTAGCTTGCCGATTTATCGGCGCATTAAATTCGCCCAATGAATTGGGCAGCTACAATTGCCAGAGAAAACAAAAAATTTAAAAAAGCTAACTATTACCACAATTATCTGCATCATCTGTGGTTAAGTTTAAATACTTGAAAAAATAAAAGGAGCATATCAATGACATCACGAGAGCGAGTAAAAAGGGGTATAAATCACCAGGAAACTGACCGTATTCCTCTTGATTTAGGTTCGGCTTTGATGTCGGGCATTCAGGCAAGCCCTTATGCCAAATTAAGGAAAGCTCTTGGTTTAAAGGATAGACCAGTAAAGATAATTGAACCTTTCCAGATGCTTGCCGAGGTTGAGCCAGAGGTAAGAGAAAAATTGGGTGTAGATGCCATAGGCCTTTGGTCTCCCATTAACTTCTTTGGGTTTAAAAATGAAAACTGGAAACCCTGGAAATTATTTGATGGCACTGAAGTACTTGTTCCAGGAAAATTTATCACTACAACAGATGATAAGGGAGATATTTACATCTATCCTGAGGGAGATATCTCTTCTCCTCCCTGTGCGAAGATGCCTGAAGGAGGTTACTATTTTGATCCTATCGTGCGTCAGGAAACAATTGATGAAAAGAATTTAAACCCAGAGGATTGGGCAAACCAGCAATTCTCAGTTTTTTCTGATGAAATACTCAGATATTTAGAGAAAGAAGTGGATGAACTATATAAAAATACGGATCTTTTCATTGTGGGTGAGTTTATAGACGCCACTTTTGGAGATATCGCTTTAGTCCCAGGACCATCTATTAAACATCCCAGAGGAATTAGAGATCCAGAGGAATGGTATTTAGCTCACCTTCTTCATCCTGAATATATCAAGGGAATTTTTACTATTCAGTGTGAGATAGCGTTAAAGAACCTTGAGCTTTCCTACCAGGTAGTGGGAGATAAGATAGGGGTAATTGTGGTGAGCGGGACAGATTTTGGTAGCCAAAATGGGCCTTTTATATCACCAGATATGTATCGTGAGTTTTATAAACCTTTTCATAAAAGAGTAAACGATTGGATTCATAAAAATACTTCCTGGAAGACTCTTTATCATAGCTGTGGTTCAATTTTTGCTTTTTTAGATGATTTTGTTGAGGCAGGGGTAGATATCATAAATCCAGTTCAAACATCAGCCAAAGATATGGATCCAAAAATGCTTAAAGAAAAATATGGAGATAAATTAGTTTTCTGGGGTGGCGGAGTGGATACTCAAAAAACACTTCCCTTTGGGACACCTGAGGAAGTAAAAAATGAGGTTACCGAACGTTGTCGCATGTTTGGAAAAGGGGGAGGTTATGTATTTAACGCCATTCATAATATTCAATCAAAAGTTCCAGTAGAGAACATTATAACCATGTTTCAAACGGCAAGAGAATTCAAATTTTAAAATTAGACAAGGAGAGATCAATGGAAGAAAAAGTAAAGATAGGGTTTGTTCCAGCACAACGAGATCCCTTTGATGAGGTCTGGGCTGAGGAGATGAAAAAAAGAGTTTTAAAAGCTCTGGGTTCCATGTGCGAAAAAAACAAAATAGAGATTATTCATCCCGATGAGACTCTTACTAAGAAAGGACTGGTTCGTGATGATGAGGAGGCAGCCAGGGTAATAAAACTTTTTAAGGAAAAAGATGTAGATGGAATTATGATTGGCGCTATGACTTTTGGAGATGAGCGCTCAGCCGTTAGTGTTGCTGAAAGTATGCCTGGATTACCAGTTCTTCTTTTTAGCACCAAGGAAGGACCTTTTACCAAGGATGGGAATAGAAGAGCTGATGCTTTCTGTGGAACACTTTCTATTGCCTCAGGTTTATACAGAAGAAAAATCCCTTTTACCTTTCTGGGGAATGTATTTCCTGAGGAAGATATTTTTAGCGAAAAAGTAGAAAAATTTGCCCGGGTATGCTATGCTGTAAAAGGTTTTAGAGGGGCAAAAATTGGTCTGATAGGTCCTCGACCAGAGCAATTTGAAACCTGTGCCATCAATGAGCATCCTATGATTGAACAATTTGGCCAAAGAGTAGTTCCAATTTCCTTAGCAGATGTTTTCTATCAGGCAAATTCTTTAGAAGAAAACGAAGATATATCTAAAATTGTAAATGAAATTAAAGCTAATACTGATTGGAAGGAAGTAAAAGAGGAAGTGCTGAATAAATCTGCTCGGTTGGAGATTGCTCTGAAAAAATTGGCGAAAGAGAAAAAATTAAATGCAATGGGAGTGGCGTGCTGGTCAGCTATGCAGGAAGTATACGGCATCTCTTCCTGTACAGCTATGGGAAGGCTTACCAGTCAGGGCATTATGACTTCATGTGAGGTTGATATCCATGGAGCTTTAACTATGCTGGTTCAGTATCTTGCTTCCCTTAAACAGAGATTACCTGATTTTATTGATTTTACTATTCAACATCAATCGAGAAAGAATACTTTTTTAGCCTGGCATTGTGGCAATGCTCCTCTATCACTTGCTGCAGAAGGGGCCGGGATACACATAAAATCTCACAGTATTCTTGGCAGCATCTTAGGGTCGGAAAGAAGTGGAGGGACAGCTGAGTTTCAGGTTAAATCTGGAGATATCACCATAAATAGATTGGTTGAATATGATGGAAAGTTCAAGATGTTAATTGCAAGGGGGAGAATAATTCCCAGTGAGGATAAACTGAGAGGCTCCTGGGGTTGGGTAGAAGTAGCTGATTTGGATAAGCTTTATAGAACCTTAATTGAGGAAGGATTTCTTCATCACGGCTCTATAATTCATGGTGATTTTAGAGATATCATCGCTCAGTTTTGTAAATTTACAGGAATACAAACTGTAATAGTCTAATAGCAATAGGTAAGTTTTCCTACAAGCTCACAATGCAGTACAGACCTGAAGGTCTGTACTGCATTCATCAGGCCTCAAGTTCTGAACTCCATGTGAGGGATAAAGATGAGGTTGGCTATCCACAGGGATTTGCCAGAATCCTTTATTAAGAACAAACTATTTTACTTTAGTCTTTCAGGAAAATGACACTGTTGCTGTAAATTCATTGGAAAAAGGTTTTTAGTGGTATCTATTTGACTCACTACCTTATTTATCAATTCTGTTTTCTCAATTTCCCAATGCTTTTTCTCCTAAGGTCTACCTCAAAAATTTTTTCGAATCAATATCGTATTTCTGTAAAATCCCCGGAGTGCTTTCCTCAACTTTCGTTCTCTCTAAAACTATTTTGTATCCTCTCTCATTTATGATAACATAATATGTATCCTTGCTATTTTCAAGCACATTTACCAGATCCTTCATATCCTTAATCTTCTTACCATTCACTTCAGAAATCACCTCATACCTACGATTATGATAGCCCATATTAACCTCATCTGCAAGGACTCGAGCTAAAAGTATTACCTCTTTTCGGTCTTCCGTTGGTTCTCCATAAAAATAGTAATCCACCAGACTCCGTGGAGCATCACTATACCAATCTCTCCCCCACATTTTCAGAAAGTTAAGGGTCAATGGTTGAAACACAAGACCTCCCAAAATATAATACACTGGAGATGTATCATACTGCTCATTTGGCACCAGATGGAAGTCACTCGAAGCTTTGGTGAGCTGAATCGCAATAGTTTTCAACAGGCCATCTCTTAAAATTTGAAGCTTCACTGTATCATTAATAAATTTGTTTTGGACCGGTAATATAAACGATGTCCTCTCACCCCTTCTAAATTCTATTGTCCCATCATTTTCTATATTCTTCCCATCAATTGAAAGAATTATATCCTCTGATTCCAACAATCCTCTTGCAGGAGAATCTGGATAAATCTTATGCACAAATATTCCTGTTTGTTCTTCAGCCATCTTATATTTTTGCCTAAAATCGGGATTCTCCAGCTCCTGCCATGATATTCCAATACCCGGCGTGCCATCGTATTTACCATCGTTTACATCCTTTAAAAAATGGTTGATGATAGGTGCGGGAACCATGTAACTAATGTTTTCTCCCCCTCCTGCCTGGAATGCTATCCCCACTATTTTATCATTCTTTAGCCCAGGCCCTCCACTACTACCTGGATTTATTGCTGCATCAATCTGGCATACTAATAAATATTCCTGGCTATGAGTGTAAAATTGATGTTCGACCCTTGATACTACACCTTCGGTAATACATAATTCATCACCACCCTCTGAAAACCCGTAAACAACTACATTATCCCTGAATCTTGGTAATTCACCAACTTCGAGAGGCTCAACACCTAAAAAGAATGAATCATCCCTAACCTCAAGAATAGCAAGGTCACACTCATGAGCAACTATTTTTGCAACTGCTATATATTTCTTTGCCTGGCCGGCACGTTTTACTTGAATGAAAATCTGATCTGCTACGACATGGGCACTGGTTAAGATCCTTTTTCCATCGATTATACAGCCAGAACCTGTACGGATTTTTGAGCCGTACATCTGCCACGGATTATAGTAATCAGGTCTATTGTAGACCGCATACACTTTCACAATCGCCCCTTTCACATCTATATTTCCTCTTGCTTGAGTTATAGAAAAAAAACCAACAACTAAAGTTATTCCTAATATACTTAACAACATTGTCCATTTTTTAACTCTTGTTCTCATTTTCTTCTCCTTCTTCACAAATTTTATGATTAAATGTCAAATTCCCGCGTAAAGATAATGAAGAGCTACGCTAAACACCTGGTAGAAATAAATATTAGTTCTTTATAATCCAGGTTATGTCGAAATCTTTTTTTAAACTCAGGAGTAATTTAACTTACATATGGTTGACGGCTAACTGTATTTATCGTAACAGATAATCTCCTCAAGCGGCTTTCTCGGCCTTGGGTCCGGCCATGAGACTGGATAGCCAACGGGCACTACAACCGGAACTCTTATATCATCAGGTACTGAGAGGAGTTCCTTTATCTCCCTTTCGTTCAAACCCCCGATCCAGCACGTACCCAACTCTTCTTCAGCAGCAGCTAATGTAAGGTGATCCAAAGCGATCGCCAGATCCCACGGAAGCCAGCTTTCATACTCGAGCGGGCCTTTTTTCAACTCTTCTGCAATGGTCCACCCGTCTGCAATGATCGATTGACCATCTCTGTAACACATGACAGCACCTTCTTTTTCAGAGCCGCATGCGACTATGACAACAGGGGCTTCTGCAATCCATTCTTGAAAACTTAATTCACCACTAAGCGTAGAAAAATGACATGCAGAAGCAAGTTTTGCCTTCGTTTTCTTGTCCCGCACAACGATGAATTTCCACGGTTGGAGGTTGCAGGCTGATGGAGCCAGTCGCATAGCATTCAACAGCTTGGTCAGCACATCTTCGGGTATTTCATCGGGCCTGTACTTCCTTATGCTTCTCCGCTTCTTAATTGCATCAATTGCACTCATAGTTTTGCAGTCTCCTTTCGCTCAAGCCTTCTTCACCAAAGAAAGAATTGATCTAATTGATTATAAAGGCATAATGGCAAAGATTAAAGAACGCAGCAACTTACGCTACCGTTTTTTAATTCTCACAAGCAGAGTTTAGCATATTTCTTTCATCATGTCCAAAAAAGTATGGGATTCTTGAGAACTTGAGGTTTTACCTTATGGTTGATGAGATGACAAAGCTGAAAGTAAGGAATCTTGCGCATATTTGCGTTGATCACCACCCAAAATTGACCCGTCTTCACCATTGAATTTTGACCTACCCCTATTTTTTCAGATAATACTGCTTTGTCAAATGCTAATCTGCTCTATTTGCTTGACTTTTTTGCATAACAGAATATTATTTTAAACAAGTAAGCTTACCAATGAACCACGGGAATGAAACAGAGCGGATTTATGCTGTACGGTCCTCATGAAGACATACTGGAGTTGATAACTCCAAATTTAGTTAAAGGTTTTTTTAGCTAAGGGCTTAAAAACTAACTGCTGGTTATTTAGAGGTTACGAATGGAACCTATTATCTCTTTCGATGTAGATGGAACCCTGGTAAATCCAGATTTTAATGGATTGATATGGTTTGATGTAGTGCCTGAACTTTATGCTCGTAAACGAAAAATAAAGCTCGAGGAGGCAAAGAAAAAAGTTTTTCAGGAATACGATAAGATAGGCGATAATGATGCCAGATGGTATACGCTTGATTTCTGGCTGGATTATCTTGATCTTGGAGTAAAGCCGGAGGAACTTTTGCAAAAATACGCCAGAGCAGTGAGTCTTTACTCTGACGTGCTACCCACCCTGAGTAATCTCGGTGGAAAATATACCCTCATTGTTTGTTCGGGAATGAGTAGAGAATTTATTGATATAAAACTGAAAAAAGAAAGTATCTTTCAGTATTTCAGCCGTATCTTTTCTGCTGTTTCCAATTTTGGTTTGACTAAAAAGGAGTCTTATTTTTATGAAAAGTTGTGCCAACAGCTGAATGTGAAACCTTCACATCTTATCCATGTAGGTGATAATTATGAGCTGGATTACCTTGTTCCCAAAAAAATTGGAATCAAAGTTTTTTACTTAGATAGAACAAATAACACTCCTGAGAAAAAAGGAACGATTAGTAGCCTACAAGAGCTGATAGAAAGATTGTAAAAAGGATTAACGCATTAACCTTAGATTTCAGGAGAATTTTAGGGCTGCCCTTTCTTCGGTGTTTTCCAACGTTGCGGCTGAGTTCTACTCTTATAATGTATACCGTGGCTTGGTAGATTTGTCCGCTTTGGGACTTCATGGGACATGAAGTCCTGAGGAAAACTTAGACGTTAGAACTCATAGACCCGCCTTAATCGCCGCTGCCTTATGGAAAACACACTCAGCGGGCAGCAAATTAAAAGCGTTTTTCCTGAAACTAGAGATTAACGCATCCACGCTTCTACGCTTTTACGCATTAACCCATTCACGCATTCACTTGTTTCTCATATCTCTTTTGCCTTTGTGAGGGCAAACCTTGTACAAAAGGGGCCAATAATTTCATAGACTACGGTGGTGGCAACAATGGTGGTAAAAATCATTCCGCCAATTTGAGGAAACTCAGCCTTGGCAATTAAAGCTACCCCCAAGGCAACACCAGCTTGAGGAACCAACCCGAATCCTAAGTATTTTCTCACCGAGGCAGGCGCCTTTGATAGATATCCCCCTAAAGAGGCTCCAGATAACTTACCAACTACTCGGAAGCCAAGATAAGCAAGACCTGCTAATCCTAATTTCCCCAATAATTCAATTTCTAAATTTGCTCCTGCTAAAACAAAGAAAAAAAGATAAAAGAGAAAATCAACTGTTTTTAAGCTATTGAAGAATTTAAAACTCTCTTTATTGATATTAACCAAGACTGCCCCAAAGAACATATTGGTTAAAAGAACTGAAAAATGAAAATAACTGGCTATGCCTGCGTTCAAAAAGATGAAACCCAGAGTATAGATAAGAAGATTCGTTCCTCTTTTAATATAACGGGAAAAATAAGAAAAGATGAGGGCAACTCCTGCCCCCAAAGCAAAGGAACCTCCAATTCTTAAAAGAGAATAAAGAGATATTTTCGCTAAATAAAAGCTCTCTGATAGGAGCCCTGAAAATTTTAAAAGAGGACTTGTTAAGGCTTGAGCAATAGCCAAAGATACAGAAAAGATAATTAAACACCAGGCATCATCAATCGCTACTACTCCCAAAAGAGTATTCGTTAAAGTTCCTTTAGCTTTATATTCCTTAATAATCATTACTGTTGCTGCAGGTGCAGTAGCAGAGGATATACCCCCGAAGATTAGGGCAAGCGAGAGAGGCTTTTTTAAAAGAAAAAAGAAGACGAATGTAACGCAGAGGAAAGCGCCGCAGGCCTCTAAGATAGAAATGTAAAAGATTGATTTTCCAATTTTAGAAAGATTTTTTTTGGAAAAGTTCTGTCCAAGACCAAAAGCAATAATGCTTAAAACAATATTGGAAATCAAATTGGATGCCTGAAAAATCTGTTTAGAGACCAAATTAAAGACTTCTGGGCCAATTAGAATACCCAGGAGAAGATAAGCTGTCACTGCAGGAAATTTTACTTTTCGCAATAGACTCTGTGCTAAAAGTGCAGCTAATAGAATAACAGCAAATGATAAAATTATATTCATTATAAAAACCTCTTGTCTTAAGAAATCTCTGCTTCCTCTGCCTTTAGAATAGCATATCTTGTTAAAGGCGGTGCAATCAATTCATTTATAATGACAGAGGCTAATATAGCGCTTACCATTATGTTTCCTATGACTGAAAAGGCAGAATGCTGCTTGGCCAGCATAGCTAATCCCACGGTGACTCCAGCTTTTGGCAACAGGCCAAGGCCCAAGTATTTTTTAACCACTTCTGGAGCATGCGAGATAGAAGCACCTATTCTGGCTCCCCCGTATTTGCCAATGCACCTACCAATAAAAATTAAAATAGCTAATACCCCTGCTATTTTCATAACTCCCAAATCAAAATGCAGTCCGGCTAAGGTAAAAAACATAGCAAAGATTATGCCTTCAACATCATCAATCACTTTAAACACATTTTCATTATTTTTCATCTTATTTACTACAACGAAACCAATAACCATGTTTGCCAGGAGAGGGGAAATGCCTAAAGTTTTTGCTAATCCAGTACACAGTAAAATCATACCAAAAATTATAACTAACAATCTATGCCTTATTTTAGCAAAACGGGTTAGGTAAATTAATCCAAACCCAAAAGCTACCCCTAAAAGTATAGAACCAGCAATATCAAATAGTGGAGGTATCAGCATTTGATAGAGAGAAATATTTTTAAGACTGATGATTAATGCTCCAGCAATACTTGAGGCAACAGCATAGGTAATAATGCAAAAAGCATCGTCTAAGGCAACCACACCTAACAATGTAGTTGTTAAGGGACCCTTTGCTCTACATTCACGGATTATAGCTATAGTTGCCGCGGGAGCAGTAGCACAGGATATAGCACCAATTACTATAGCCATAGGTAGGTAGGTTTGATAAAAATTGGAATTGGGACCATTGAAACTCACAATAAATGGCCCAACAAAGACTATTAACAAACTAACAAGAATCCAGGCACCTAACGCCTGGAATGGAGTGATTAAGATGATGTCTTTGCCAAATTTTTTTAAACTTTTCACGTGAAGGCTTCCACCTATCAGATACGCAATAATCCCTAAGGCTATATCGGTAATCACATTTAAACTTCCACTTACTAATTCCCTGGGTATAACTCCTGATAAACTTAGCAGCATTCCTATAATAATGTAACCACTAATGGTGGGAAACTTAATTTTTCTGGCAATAAAGCCACCAAAAAATCCTACTATTAATAATATTCCTGCGGCTAATATTGAATTCATCTTTCAAAACTTCTTCTTGTTCTAATTCTTAGAGAATTCCCTTTTCTTTGAAAACAGCTAAGATAATATCAAATAAACTAACGATACCCAACAGATGCCTTTTCTTATCAACAACGGGCAGTCTCTTTAGTTTGTGCAGTTTCATTAAAGAACGAGCTTCCACGGTTGTTGCTTCCTCACTTATAGTTACTACATTTGTATTCATCAAATCTCTCACTATATAAAGCACTCCAATCTCGGGAGGGAGATCTGTCTCTAAGAGACATTCCTCCTCGTATCCATCCCATAGGGGGGTTCTTTCAAGCATCTCTAAGATATAAGAAGGATGTGGATAAAAAACCTTTAACACATCCTCTAAAGCAACAACTCCAACAACTATATTACCCTCTTTCACCACAGGCAGGGTATGAAAGGTATATTCATAAAATATTCCTATTAACTCCCTTAAGGTAGTAGACTCTTTTACCGTTATTACTTTCCTTCTCATTACTTCCTTGACTAACATTTCCCTTTTTTCCATTTATCTATCACCTCCTGGTGTATTCCAAAATATTGTCAAAGCTTAACCACAGAAAATGGAAGAGAATTAATTTTCCTCTTGCGTGCCATGTGGTTTTTAGATGCTTTCGGTATTGCTAATCTCTAGTAATAATAACATAAAGATGATAAAGGGCAAGGGTAAAATTAAGTTGTGTCAATGCAAAGTGAATACGTCATACTTTTTATATAATAGAGATGAATCAGTGGTAAACTTTCAGCTGAAATAAATGGCAAGTTCCATCGGAATGTTCATCCATTAAAAAGATACTACAATGAGGGTAGCTAAAAAAGAGTACATCTATATAATTCCAAAATAAACAAAAAATATAATGAACCCCAAAAATTGGACAGTATGTGAAGCTATAGGTAGAATAAAAATAAATTAGGAGGGTACTATGAGTATTTTAACAGAGCCAAAGGTCAAAATAATCGATCCTGAAATGAGGAAGTTAGTTAATCAAAATGAAACTATGCTTTGCGTTGGCAGTAGTTTCGATTTTACAGAAGGGCCAGTGTGGATGAAAAAAGAACAGTGTCTTATTTTTAGTGATATAAATGCTAATACTATTTACAGTTGGTCTTCTAATCATGGTCTTAGTGAATGGCGTAAGCCATCTAATAATGCTAATGGTAATACTACAGATAAACAAGGCAGATTGATTACCTGCGAACATACTTCTCGCCGTGTTACTCGGACGGAAAGGGACGGGAAAATTACTATTCTTGCCCAAACTTATCAAGGTAAGCGCCTTAACTCCCCTAATGATGTTGTGGTAAAAGGGGATGGAACGATTTGGTTTACAGATCCACCGTATGGAATTGAACCCGGGATGCAAGAACAACCTGTTAATTATGTTTTTCGGTTGAATCCTGGAAAGGAGAACCCTGTCCCAGTTATAGAAAATTTTTCCCGTCCTAATGGTCTATGTTTTTCTCCTGATGAAAAATTTCTCTATATTGGAGATAGTGATACTGAGATCCATCATGTTCGTCGTTTTGTAGTTTTAAATAATAATACTATAAAAGAAGAAGGAATCTTTGCTGTTATTGATCCTGGCGTCCCTGATGGAATGCGAGTAGATTCAGAGGGGCATCTTTTTTGTTCAGCAGGAGATGGCATTCAGGTGTTCAATGCTGATGGGAAACTTCTTGGGAAGATTCTTACGTCTCAGGCAGCTTCTAATTGCACTTTTGGCGGTTCTCATCTCAAGGAACTTTTTATTACAGCTACCAAAAGCGTCTGGAGAGTATCATTACTGGTATCTGGCAATTGTTAAGATATCTTTAGAAGTATTCTATGGATTCAAGGAGAAGATAATGCTGGGATTGGTACCCATTGTGCTCTTACCACACTTCTTGAGATAGGACCGAGTTTTTATGGTTTATCAGCAGATCCAATGCGGGTCATTTGACATGATGAAGAAAAAATGCTATTAAAAAACAGTTATTTCCTGGGTGGAAGAAGCCGAAAAGAAAAAGGCTGCCTATGATTTAGAATAGCTCCTTAATCTTTACATTTGTCAAGAGGAGGAAAAATAAATGATTTGGAATGAAAAATATGAATGCATGCCAAGGCAAGAGCTTGAAACTCTTCAGTTAAGTAGATTAAAAGAGGTTACTCAGAGAGTTTATAAATCAGTACCTTTTTATAAAAAAAAATTCAGGGGAAGGGGAGTTTGTCCTGATGATATAAAATCCTTAAAAGATTTGGAGAAACTTCCCTTTACTGTGAAATCAGAACTACGGGAAGGCTACCCTTTTGGTCTGTTCGCTGTTCCCCTAAACGAAATAGTAGAATTTCATACCTCTTCTGGCACCACAGGTAAACCTGTAGTTAGTGGATATACACGCAAGGATATCATTACCTGGTCAGAAGTTACAGCTCGATCTCTAAGTTGTGCCGGTACTACAGCAAATGATATAATCCAAAATGCATATGGATACGGCCTTTTCACAGGAGGCCTGGGTATTCATTATGGTGCACGACTTATTGGAGCAAAGATTATGCCAATCTCTGGTGGGCAAACTGCCCGTCAGGTTATGATGATGCAGGACTTTCAATCTACTATTTTAACGTGCACACCTTCCTATGCTTTACATATAGCCGAAGTAGCGAAAGAAATGGGGATAGATTTAAAAAAATTATCTCTTCGGGCGGGAGTATTAGGAGCAGAACCCTGGTCAGAAAATATGCGCCGGGAAATTGAGTCTTCTCTGAGAATAACTGCCTTAGACATCTATGGATTAACTGAAATGATTGGACCTGGAGTGGCTCAGGAATGTCCAGAAAAAAACGGATTGCATATTTTTGAGGATCATTTTTTACCAGAAATAATAAACCCGAACACAGGTGAAATTTTAGAAGAAGGGGAAGAGGGAGAATTAGTGTTAACTACTTTAACCAGAGAAGGGACTATTTTAATAAGATATAGAACGGGGGATATAAGCAGAATAAATCGTCAACCCTGCCGATGTGGAAGAACCTTAAGTCGTATTGATAAGATAAAAGGAAGAGTGGATGGTATGCTTATCATAAGGGGAGTAAATATTTTCCCCTCTCAAATAGAGAACGTGCTTATGCGAGTAGAAGAAGTCGAACCTCATTATCAGTTAATTTTAGAGAGAAGAAAAGGACTGGACGAATTAACGGTAGAATTAGAGACTTCAAGGGCAGTGTTTTTTGATGAAGTGAGGAAAATGGAAGAGTTAGAAAAAAAAATTGCCCGAGAAATTGAAGAGACGCTTGGTCTCAGGGTAGGAGTAAGATTGGTTGAGCCAAAAACTATTCAAAGAAGTATGGGCAAAGCAAAGCGATTAATAGATAAAAGAAAGTTGAAATAGGAGAATCAATGTGAAAGTAAGACAAATATCGGTGTTTCTGGAAAATAAAATAGGCAGGTTAGCGGAAATTACAAAAGTTTTAGGCAATAGAGAAGTTAATATTCGAGCCTTATCTATTGCTGATACTACTGAATTTGGTATCTTGCGGATGATAGTGAGCCAGCCAGAGGAAGCGCGCTCGATCCTGGAAAAGAGTGGATTTGCAGTTTTAGAAACTGAGGTAATAGTGGTGGAGGTTGTGGATAAACCAGGTGGTCTGGCTCAAATTTTAGAAATAATGACAAAAGCAAAGCTAAATTTAGAATATCTATATGCTTTTGTATCTCCCAGGGGTAGGAATGCCCTGGTAGTTCTGAAGGTTGAAAAGCCAGTTGAAGCGATAGAACTATTAGCGAGAGAAAAGGTAAAAATCTTAACTATGAAGGAAATTGAAGAATTGTGATATCATCAATATTCAGGGTAAAAAACAAAGAACTGAGTCGAAAATGGGTCGTGGCCTTGACAAATTTTTTTAATTGTTTTACAATGGTAATTGTTAACATGAGCCAAGCTAACATATAAAATAATTTAAGGAGGAAAGAAAGATGACGAGGAAAGCAAGAACAGCAACAGGAGTGATAGCGGCAATAGTTACTGCCCTATTGCTGGTTGGGTCTTTCTCGGTTTGGTGTAAGACCCTGGAGCCTTATAAAATTGGGGCTGTATTCGCTATAACTGGAGGAGCATCCTGGTTGGGAGAGCCGGAACGAAATACAGTGAAAATGATTGAAGAGGCAATAAACGCCACTGGTGGTATTAATGGCCATCCTCTTCAGATTATTATTGAGGATACTGTAGGAGATGAAACCAAGGCAGTACTGGCCGTGAAGAAGCTCATCAATAAAGATAACGTTCTGGTGATAATTGGTCCTTCGAGGAGTGGAACTACCCTGGCGGTGATCCCTACAATAGAGAGAGCAGAAGTTCCCCTGATTTCCTGTGCAGCCGCTGAAGCTATCGTCGTGCCGGTAAAACTATGGGTATTTAAGACTCCCCAGAAGGATAATGATGCAGTAATAAGAATTTACGAGTATATGCGGGAGCAGGGAATATCTAAAGTTGCTATCATAACAGGAACTACAGGATTTGGTGACCAGGGACGTAAGCAACTAAAGAAATTGGCTCCTGAGTATGGTATTACCATAGTAGCCGATGAAACGTATGGTCCCAGCGATACAGATATGACAGCGCAATTAACAAAGATTAAAGGAACTGAAGCTCAGGCAGTGGTAAACTGGTCCATAGTGCCAGCTCAGGCTATTGTGATAAAAAATATACGACAGTTAGGAATGACCATTCCTATATTCCAAAGCCACGGATTTGGGAATATAAAGTATGTTCAGGCGGCTGGGGAAGCAGCAGAGGGAGTTATCTTCCCTGCAGGAAGACTACTGGCTGTGGATACTCTTCCTGATGATCATATTCAAAAAGAAGTTTTATCTCGTTACAAAGAGGAATATGAGGCTAAATATGGTGAAGATGTGAGCACTTTTGGAGGACACGCCTGGGATGCACTGCATCTGACAATCCTGGCTTTAAGAGCAGTAGGGCCAGATCGAGCGAGAATCAGAGAATTCATTGAAAATGTAAAAGGATTTATAGGTACAGGAGGAGTATTTTATTATTCACCGGAGGATCACACAGGATTAGATAAAGAGGCTTTTGAGATGCTCATCGTTAAAAATGGAAAGTTTGTCGTTCTGGAATAGGAAACGTAATTATTTAGCCACTGATTTACGCAGATGAGCACAAATATTACTAATTTTTGGAAGGAAAAATGGCTGAATAGTAACTATGAAATAGAACTCATTAAAGTTCTCCACCTGAATAGGGGAGGCTTTGGCCTCCCCTATTGCTTTTTAACTCTTACTTCACAGAGCGCGACTAAAGTCGCCCCTACCCACCAAGTGGGTTGTTTGGAATTTTAGTGGCTGAATCGGGTTGAAAGGACAAGAAGAGGAGTTCTTGAACTACCTCATAAAATAGGAAATGAGTTTAAACAGTCAGATCTTACAGTATCTTTTTACCGGTATTACCATAGGTAGCATCTATGGAATGGTTGCCCTTGGTTTCAATATAATTTATAACTCTACCGGGATTATTAACTTAGCACAAGGGGAGTTTGTAATGCTGGGGGGAATGATTATGATTTCTTTAACTACAGCCCTTAAGCTCCCCATGCCCCTGGGTTTTATTGTATCAGTTTTACTGGTAACTGGGATAGGAGCAATCTTTGAGAGGTTAGCTATCCACCCTTTAAAAAATCCCTCCGTGATTACCCTTATTATTATTACCATAGCAGCTTCTATTCTCTTTAAAGGAGGAGCAATGTTTCTATGGGGTAAAGAAACGTTTACTCTACCTTCTTTTTCAGGGGAGAAACCTATCTTCATTTCCAACGCTACTATCCTTCCTCAGACCTTATGGATACTGGGAATTATGAGTCTGGTGGTTCTCTTTCTCACTCTCTTCTTTTCTTTCACTCGGACAGGAAAAGCAATGAAGGCCTGCGCTGTGAACCGAGAGGCGGCTAGCCTGGTGGGTATCAACGTGAAAATAATGGTTCTCCTTTCTTTCGCTCTCAGTGCCTCCATAGGAGCTGCTGCAGGTATTATTATTACTCCAATTTCTCTTATGAACTATGAGCGGGGAACTATGTTAGCGGTAAAAGGATTCTGTGTTGCTGTATTGGGAGGATTGGGAAGTAACGTAGGAGCAGTGATGGCCGGTTTTGTTATTGGCATTATGGAATCTTTGGGAGCAGGCTTCATTTCTTCAGGATACAAGGATGCAATTGCGTTAGTGGTATTACTGATAGTTTTATTTGTTAAACCCAGTGGCATACTGGGAAACAGAGAGCGCAGTCAACTTAAGAAATTCTAAAAAGAGAAACGAATGGGGAAAAAAAATCTACTTTCACTGCTGATTCTAAGCACAGCAGTAATGATAGTGCCCTTAATAATTACCAACTCCTACTACTTAAGTATATTGATCTTTGTGGGTATTTATAGTTTAATCACTATAGGATTGGGTCTTCTTATGGGTTACGCAGGCCAAATTTCCTTGGGGCAAGCAGCTTTCTTTGGATTGGGTGCCTATACTTCAGGAATACTGAGTACTCAATTTGCGCTTTCGCCCTGGCTTGCTTTAGTGATAGCCATTTTTGTTACTGCAGGAATTGCCTTTCTCATTGGAACACCTACTCTCAGATTAAAAGGCCATTACTTAGCTATGGCTACACTGGCTTTTGGTTATATTATCTTCATAGTGTTCAATGAAGCGGCTGCCTATACAGGTGGTCCCTCAGGTTTTGGACAAATTCCCTACTTTAAGCTGGGAACATTTATCCTTGATACTGATTTTCGCTATTATTACTTTGTCTGGATTATTGTCGTGGGAATGCTCACTCTCTCTTTGAATCTTATTCACTCAAGAGTAGGCCGAGCTCTTCGATCGATTCATGGAGGTGAGATAACAGCGAATGCTATGGGAGTAAACACAGCGAAATACAAAATTGAAGTGTTTGTCCTCAGTGCTATCTATGCCTCCATTGCTGGTAGCCTTTACGCTCATTTTGTAACTTTTCTAAGTCCAGGTACATTTGGCTTTCACTTTTCCATAGTTTTACTCACTATGGTTGCGGTAGGAGGGATGACCAGTGTGTGGGGAGCAATTATGGGGACAGCCCTTCTTACCATTCTTCCTGAATTCTTAAGAATATTTCACGACTATGATGCCCTCATTTATGGAGGGGTGCTCCTCTTTATTATGATATTTTTGCCACAAGGACTTTTTATAGGATTATTTGAGGTAGTCACTCACCGCAGGCACAAATCAAAAAAACAAAATTATAATCAACACCCGTCCTGGTATAAGTATCAAAAAGAGTCATCATAAAAACACCTTTGGTGATTATTTCATTTGCCGTGAAAGGAAAATTATGGTAAATTTAGAATGGCAGGATTTTTAGGTTGAATGAACAAAAATTTGGAAAACCTTAGATGGAATATGTCCGGGTAGCTAAGGATAAGTAAAGATGAATCCTATCTTAGAAGTTATCGGATTGCGAAAAGAATTTGGGGGAATAATAGCGCTCGCTGGTGTAGATTTTAAAGTAGACAATCACCAGATTAAGGCTATGATTGGTCCCAATGGGTCTGGGAAGACCACCTTGTTCAATGTTATCTCTGGTCTTTATCATCCTACTTCTGGTGTAATAAAATTCAAAAATAGCAAAATCAATGGTTTAAAACCGCATCTCATTGCCAAAAAGGGTATTTGTCGTACCTTTCAAAATGTTCAGATTTTTGAAAATATGTCAGTATTGGAAAATATAATGATTGGGCGTCACTGTCGAACCAAATCTGAGTTTCTTTCTGCTACCATAAAGTCAAGGAGAGCTCGTAATGAGGAAAGAGATATTCGTGTCTTTGCCCAAGAAATGTTAACCTTTGTAGGTCTTGAAGCTAAAGCATCTGGATCAACCTCCAATCTCAATATTCAAGAACAAAGGTTACTGGAATTCGCCCGGGCTTTAGCTACCGAACCTGAATTACTTCTCCTGGATGAGCCAGCATCTGGTTTAAGTATCCGTGAAACTGAGGACATGGCAGAGCTTATCCGCCGAATTCGTGATAAGGGAATCACAATTCTTTTAGTGGAACACGATATGAGTGTAGTCATGGAAATCTCGGATGAGGTGGTAGTTCTTAACTCTGGTGAAGTCTTAGCAGAAGGAACACCGAAGGAAATTCAAAATAATGAGGAGGTTATTGTCGCCTACCTGGGTGAGGAGTAACTATATTTTTATGAGGAACTTAAAAATTGTTGATCATACGAAATCTTAAGAGTTTCTATAATCGTCTGCGGGCACTAAAAGGAATTTCTCTCCATATAAAGGAAGGAGAAATAGTCACTCTAATTGGCGCAAATGGGGCTGGAAAAACCACCTTGCTAAATTCTATTATGGGATTAATATCATCAAAAGAGGGAGAGATCTCATTTGTCGAGGAGAATATTACTAACTATTCTCCTCGACAAATAATCAAGCTTGGTGTGAGTTTGATACCTGAGGGAAGAGGACTCTTTGCTCCTCTTACAGTCATGGATAATCTTACTCTGGGAGCGTATCATCGCTATAGAAAAGATGGGAAGGGGATAATTCGAGTGGATCTGGAGGCTATATTTAGCCGTTTTCCTATCTTAAGGGAAAGAAAAAAGCAACTAGCCGGAACTCTTAGTGGGGGTGAACAGCAGATGTTAGCCATCGGTAGAGCACTTATGGCGAAACCCAAACTTCTTTTGATGGACGAACCTTCTACAGGGCTTGCTCCTGTTATAATAAGAGAGGTCTTCCAAATCATCTCGGAATTGCGTGGGCATGGTACTACTATATTTCTTGTGGAACAAAATGCCAGAGCCGCTCTGAAAATTGCTAATAGAGCCTATGTCATGGAAACCGGA
The DNA here is from genome assembly GCA_030615365.1 of Candidatus Aerophobota bacterium. The sequence continues at coordinate 73,918 of JAUWZM010000002.1, forward strand.
AGAATCGTTGCCCAGGGAAGTCCTGATGAGCTTCTGAGCAATCAGGAATTAAAAAGAGCCTATTTGGGAAGAGGATATAAGAAAATCTGGGAATGAAATAAAAACAAGAGGGTGATGCATGAGTATTTGGAACAAACAATATGAAACTATGAGTAGAGGCGAGATAGAGCAACTGCAATTGGAAAAACTCCAGGTAACCATTACTCGTGCCTATCGAAACGTAACCTTTTACCGAAAGTTGTTTGATCACCTAAGTCTGGTGCCGGAAGAGATCAATTCTATGAAACATCTATCTATGATCCCCTTTACCAGTAAAGATGTGTTATCTCGGTGTTATCCTTACGGAATGTTCGCCATCCCTCTGCGGGAAATAGTACGACTTCAATGCACTTCAGGCACTACGGGTGGGCCTATCGTAGTTGGATATACAAAAAATGATCTTGAACATTGGACTGAAATATGTGCCCGTGTCCTTTCGGCCGGAGGAGTAAGTAAAAATGACGTAGTACAAATCTGTCTTGACTATGGTCTTTTTGGTGGAGGACTTGGATTTCACTATGGAGCAGAACTTATAGGTGCTTCAGTTATTCCCGCTTCTAATCTGGATCCAGCTCGACAATTAATGATAATGAGA
>JAUWZM010000082.1 GCA_030615365.1 Candidatus Aerophobota bacterium
TCAAATTATCCTTAGACCATTGAATCACTTCCTGTGGAGTCCAGAAACGGGATGGTTCATCAAGGAGGATATCTATCATGGGTTTACCCTGTTTTGGTTTATCTTCGAAATAATCATGTAAGCCTGACGTATGATTCAATAAATGTTTTATTTTAATATGGTTGGTATAATCATTACCCTTGCAAACATGTAAGTTGCTCAACAGGCCACCATTAAAATACTGAGTGATTGTATCCTCGCAAGAAATCTTTCCTTTTTCAACCAAAATACCAATAAGAACGGATGTAAACAACTTACCGATGCTGGCAATAAAATAAGGTTGTTGTGAATTAGCAGGCATACTACCTGTCGAGCCCTCTGCCATGTTCATGTGGATACCGAGCTTTTCTGAATGGACTAACAAATAGGCATTGTGTATTTTACGATCTTTCTGTACTTTTTTTCTAAAAAGGTTTTCAATTAATGCTCTTGCTTCATCTTTCTTCACTTTCTCACATCTCCATATCTAAAGTATATCTCATATAACTTAAGATAACCGAAATACTTCGTTTATACTCCCAAATTGGCATATCTTGCAAAGTACTTCGTTTATGCACGACTTTAATAGAGGTTGACTTTATTTTTCGTTTTCTAATATAGGTGTACTCAATTTCTTTTCTAACTTGATAACGTAAAACAAAACGAACACCTGAGTAGTGAATCAAGCGAATCAAAGGCCTATGATCGGCCAGGTAGCTTCGGAAATCTATTCGCCCGAATCTACGTGTAATAATATCTGAATTAAATACCTATTTAATGTAGCCATATAGATTAAATATGTGAGTCAAAATTAACCGGCATCTAATGGCATTTTTTGAATGGTAATACAATCCTTTATAGAAATTTTCTTCCGCATTTGGACCATAAGTCCCATCAGTATTCTTCGAATAATTATTAACAATGCATCTCATAAATTCCTTTGTCATTGAATGCCATACAACTACTAAGCTCGCCTGCCGCTGTGAAGCGCGACGGAATAACGGCAGATGCAGCACCTTGTTATACATATTTATCAGGTATTTTCTACTTTTTCCATCAAAATTTTCAGATAAGTAATGAATTAGCCAATTCAGGATGATCGGCATGATTAATTCTGGGGAAAAATGGCAATAGGTCTTCAAGATTATTATTTGGAAAGTTTTTCAATATCTTCTCAAGTTTATTCATTGCATTAATCTCAACTGTCAATTTGTTGGCTGGGTATAACGTCTGACGTCACCGGAGGCCATGGAGCGCAGCGTCATGTTCCTTCGAAATACACCTTTAGAAATGTCTCGAAAAAACTATCCTCCCAGCGGATCCTTTCGTCAAACATCTTGACAGAAACTTCAAAGTTTAGCCGCCTCCGCATTCCCTTTCGGTATCTGTCATTTTTTTCCCCAGTTACAAACCTGATAAGGTCATTGATGGTCTCATTGTGTGTTCCGCTCCAGTAGAATGCAAGCCAGGGCACAATGGGACCCACATGATCAATCAAGTCCGCATCTTGCACCACCCTGACACTTGGGCGATGATCCTTTGAGTCATGACGCTGATTGTGCAGACGGACCACCTCACAGACTTGAGTCAGCTGGTCCTCGGTACAATGATTCTCAAGCAACTTCTCTGTTAGTTCGGCTCCCTTCACATTGTGGGGTTCGCTACCTTTACCAATGTCATGAAACAATGCACCGGCGAAGATCACATCGCTGTCGATTTTCATCCTTAGAATCCCGCAGAGCCCTTCGGCGATCCTGGCGGTGCGAATACCATGATAGAAGAGCCAGCCTGGTTCACGTGCATTCTGCTCTTTACGTTCCAGCATCTGCATTCGGGCTAATTCTTTAATCTGCTCGCGGTTCATTGTTTTACCTCCAAGGTATAACAACTAAGCTCACCTGCCAAAATTGGGACAGCGATTTTGGTCAGAATACAACGATCTGTTATGCTAAAATGTTTATTCTCCTGCAAATCAGTACACCTTTTCCAATTGGTATAATTAAGCTGTCAAATTTTGCATTTTTCATAACTTTATCAATCATTGGTTTAATAGTTTCGTAGTGATTAACTGCATTATCCGCTACTATCATACCTTCAGGGATAATTTTGTCTTTGATTAATTCATAGCACTCTTCGTATATTTCCTTTTCTGCGTCCAAGAAGCAAAATGAAATATTATCGATCTTTTCCAAATATTCCATAGCGTCACCCTCTACAAGGTCAACATATTGCTCTATTTTTGCAGATTCAAAAGTTTTTTTCGCCAAAGCAGTCTTTTCTGGTAGTTTTTCAAAAGTCGTTATTCTAAATCCTTTTTCTTTTCCGGCTAAGGAAAGCCACATTGTTGAATATCCAGCACTTGTTCCTATTTCAATAAAATTTCCCTTAGGACAACTGCAGGCAAGCATCGCAAGAAATTTTCCTGTTTCAGAAGGAATCTGTCGTAATCTTTTCAGGCGTTGTGTTCCATTCCAGCGGTCTTTCCTATCAATAGCTTCGAGATATTTCATTCTTGCTTGAATTTTAAAAGGAATGCTATGAAACATATTTAATTATCCTTTCTATTGAATCAGAATCACGTTATAATAACCCGCTTAAAAATACGCTAGTATCTTAAATCGGGTTTATTAATTTGCTATGGTTTTCTATTTTTTCTAGTCAAGTCCAAAATTTTCTGTAAATTTCCTCCAAGATGAAGGAATTATTCACAAAAGTGATTTTTAAAAATTATCAACCTATAGATAAAATCTTCTTCCTTGAAAATTTGGTAAATGAATTAAATCCAAATCGTGATAAAATCATAAAGAATCTACTCTGAAAGGCCTTGATTTTATCTTTTGACCTCTTTTATCCTGAGTCGAAGTTCTTCTGTTGTTGGTTCAACTATTCGACTAGGTTTGTGTCCGAAGAAAAATTTCTTTGTGGTTTGAGATGGGGAAGAAACTGTATCCTCGCTCGTCCAATGACACAGGACAGTTTTCGTGACTAGAGGATTGATCGAAAGACACCAATGGAAATTGCAGTAATTCTAAATTCTACTCAAAGCTATTATAAGGTATCTCGCATATTCTGTCAAAAGTTGCCTTAGCAAAAGATTATTTTCTTTGGCTGGATTCTTAAATATGAAAATGCTTAAATAGCCACAATTAAATATCAGTTTAAGTTAAGTTTTTTCTTTTCTTTCTATTACAACCGGGGATCATATGACACTATGCAAATTTAACACCTGTTCCTGAGGTATCCTGTCGCCGTTCCAAAAAGAGCAAAATCGAACGAATGGAACGTTTCGTCCCCTTTGCTTAAGCTATTCTTTACTTGATTTATGTACTCGTCGATGTCTATAATAAGAAGAGGTTGCACTCCTCACTGGGCTGCAGGTCACCAAATGAAGTTGAGGAACTGATGATGCAAACACAAGGCCAACTACGCCTTGTCAGAGTGCAAGAAAATCATCCTCTTTATTCCCTCTACATCAAAATTTATCAACAATCCCGTCTTCTCTCCTCATTAAGCCTAAAATTATAGGAATCTCAATAGCACAGGAGGTTATTCTTTCTGTAATACCCTCATAGGGAAGACATGAGGAAGGACAGCCTTGCACAAGGGTCTATTTTTGTCTCCACTTCAGCCCTTCCTCCAGCATAGCAAGATAATTTGGAATAGGCATATAGTTAGTAATGCTATTTCCACTGCCCAGGGCATATCTTCCCACTCCCATGCATTCCTGTAAAATTTCCCTCGTATATCTCTGCAGGCTTTCTTTGTCTAAGCGACACAGCTTATCCACGTCCACGCCCCCTAAGATCCCCACTTTCTCCCCATATTCTTTTGAAAATTGCCTCACCGGAATAATTACATCTTGAAATGAATGGAAAGCATCAATCCCTGCATCTTCTATAAAATCTTCCATCACCTCGAGAATATTCCCACAACAGTGAAACCAGAACTGTTTGCCATACCGATGGGCGAGTGATGCATACTTCTTATACCAGGGGAAAAGGAGTTTTCTTAACAGTTCAGGGCTAATATTTGTACCGGTTTTATGGCCAAGATCATCTGCATGCCAAACGGCTCCAACGCAATCAAAGGATAACACAGTTTCGTAAAACTGATAAACTATCTTGCCCATCTGATTGATAACAGCTTCTACTAAATCTGGTTGGTCATAGAGTAAATAGTACAGACCTTCCGGACCCAGTAAAAAGTCAGCAACTATTTCATACAAAGAGAAACCTGAGATAACTTTCATGCCTTCAGGTAAATTCTCACTGATGAACTCATAATAGCTGTTTGCTTTAATATTTTCTATGTTTAAACTCTCCCAGTTGAATTTCTCAAAATCCTCCCAGGAGGTGATTATCCCTTGCGTTTCCTCTATCCATACTCTAATCTTTGAAAGTGCAGCTGTATTCCTGGCTATTCGTACCTTAGACTTAGGCATCCACCAAAATACCATAGCTAACCCGAATGCATTAACAAAGTCATAACCCATGCGGTAATAAAACTCTATACAACTTTTTATATAAGTCTCCTCCTCCTTTGTTGTTAACAGATCAATGCTCTCTTTCTTCCCTTCCATTAACTGCGTAACCTTCTGTTGTAGAACTTGGTTTGCTTCAGACACGGGAAAATCCCTGCCCATCACATCAAGGAAAAACTGCATCAATTCTCTGTCAACAAGAAGTTCTACAAAATGCACTCTGTCTGCCTTTTCTTGTCCTGCCAGGATGCGGCTGAGTTTTTGAAAATCAGGGTTGGGGGTCTTCAACGGAAAAACCTTGCTCAAACTTCCTTGTCCCTGGGACATAAAAAAGCACCTCCTTATTATCTGGCCAATTTCGCCAGTATCTCACCCTTAACTCTTTGCTGTATTTGGAGAACTTGGTCTCAAATTTTGGTGGGAACCCTGATAGTTACCCTTTAACACCAGTTATAACTATACCTCGGATATAGAATTTTTGGGCAATAAAAAAAAGAACTATTAAAGGCAACAGTATTAGTAAAGAAACTGCCATCATTTCAGACAATCCAACATAATATCGTGAAGTCTGAAAAAATCTTAGCCCCAGAGCCAGGGTAAGTTTTTCGAGCGAGGAAAGATAAATTAAAGGATTCATGAAATCGTTCCAAAAGAACATAAAACTGAAAACAGTCACAATTCCTATAACGGGCTTGGAAAGAGGGAACATTATACGGTAAAAAATGCCAAAGGTGTTACACCCATCAATAGAAGCTGCATCCTCCAACTCCTTAGGTACAGTTATGTAGAACTGCCGGGTGAGAAAGATGAAAAAAGCTCCCATTGAACCGGCAGCGAAAAACTGTGGTATAATTAAAGGCTTATAGCTATCTAACCAACCCAGCCATTTAAAGAAAATAAAAAGTGGAACAATAGTTACTTGACCTGGAATCATCATAGTAGCTAAACAAACTATAAATAAGAAGTTTCGACCGGGAAATTCTAATCGGGCAAACGCATAAGCCACTAAAGAAACCGAAATAATCGTACCCATAATACAAAAGGCAACAACAAAAACTGTGTTCCCCAAGTATCTGTTAAAATCAAGAGTAGTCCAGCCTGTAATGTAATTTTTCCAGCTCACAGGATTGGGAATCCATTGAGGGGGAAAGACCAATTCTGTTCCCGGCACTTTCAAAGACGTAGAGATCATCCAGAAAAAGGGAATGCATATTACTATACATCCCAGCGTTAAAAAAACATATATAAATATGTTCGTCAATCGATCTTGGGTCTTTTTGCGAGAAAACCAGCTTATTCGGGTTGTCTCTACTTTTCCATCCATTCCGATTTCCCTGCTTTTGTTCATTAACTTAGCAATCTCTCCTTTGCCATTATAAGAAATTTTCTTAAAAAAAAGCTCATTCTATTCTAAGAGGTCTTATCTTCGCTCATAATATACCCAACGCATTGCGAATCTAAGCATGAACAAGACAATTGCCAGAGTAATAAAAAACAATACCCATGCTAAAGCACAAGCGTAGCCCATTTTAAACCATTGAAAAGCAGATTTATAAATGTAAAGAACATAAAACAAACTGGCGTTGTTAGGTCCTCCTCCGGTCATGACATAAGAAGCGGTAAAAACCTGGAAGGTACCAATAATGCCCATTATTCCGTTAAACAAGAGAACAGGGCTTATTCCGGGAATCGTTATATGCTGAAATTTTTGCCATCGCCCGGCACCGTCTATGGTGGCTGCCTCGTAAAGCGCGGTAGGAACGGTTTGCAGGCCGGCCAAATAAATCAACATGGGCCTACCGACCCCCCAAAGACCCATTATTATAAAGGCAGGAAGTACCCAGGCTCTATTACCCAACCAGACCGGGCCTTTAATACCAACTTCAGCTAAAAGTACATTAAGAATTCCAAACCTGGAATTGAATATCCACACCCAAAGAATTGATACCGCTACTCCTGAAATCACACAGGGAAGATAATATACGGTTCTGAAGAAGGAAAGACCTTTAATTTTTGCATTTAGCATCAAAGCTATAGCTAATCCTATTACTAAGTGCAAAGGAACAGTAACCATATAAATGCCGGTCACTTTTAGTGACTGCCAGAAAAGAGGATCATTCAATAAGGTTGCATAATTATCTAAACCAATGAACTTTGCCGGACCAATAAGAGGCCATTTCATAAAGCTAATGATACCAGAAGCACCTATAGGTCCTGCGGTAAAAACACACAAACCAATTAACCAAGGAGAAAGGAATAGATATCCTATAAGAGCTTTTCGTCTAGTTCTTTTTGATTTCTTCGCCATTCATAACTCTCCTTATTTGACAATCATCATACAAACTTATGTTCTGAAAGAAAATAAAATCATGAAAGTCCAAGTCGTTCCTATCTGCCTGTTGGAAATGATACGCAAGTTGATTTAATACTCCTTTCACTTCATATTCCTACTCTTTCCAACCTTTTTTACCTTCCTTGACCTAATGGAATGTAACTACATTTTTTAAGGTTCCACAGATCTTTCTCTGGGGGAAGACTCCCCAGTTTTGAAGAAAGAAGTCTTCCCCCGATCAACTTATCCTTAACTTTTGGTGCTATGTTTCCTCTTCATCGTTTGCCACCAGGATCTTTCTACCTTTTATTTGAGCAGTTCGTTAATTCCCCTGGTCATACCCTCAGCCGCTTGATCAGCTGTCTTTTCTCCCATAAAAGCTGCCTGCAGCTCATTCCCAATTACCTGACATGCCTCCAGATAATTGGGTAGCTTGGGATACGAGGTATGACGTGAATATGCATCCAGAAGAAGGTCAATATCCATGGGATAGCGTTCTCTAAACATCTGCGATGAAATTACTGAAGCTCGAGCTGGAAACCAGGCGGTAATCAAATTCAATTCCTTATACACCTCTGGTTCATTTATAGCTAACATTAACTCGTAAGCTAATTCCTTTTCTTTTACGGGGCGAAGAAACACATTAGCACAACCGAATCCGAAAGTTGATGCCCCCCCTGGTCCGACCGGTGGGTAGGTAACATCAAGGTCAAAGGGGAGATCTAAGACCGTCAGATAAAGGCACATTGCTTGCGGATTGCCCACCTGCATTGCAATATTACCACTCCTGAAAGAAATTCCCAGTTCCGCAGGCAGCATCTCAGGAGGAGGGGCAATATTGTAGTTCCTCATCACATCAACCAGAAATTGGATTCCAACTTTCGCTTCAGGGCTGTTAAGCAAGGCCTTCTCAGGAAGCTCTTCTTTATCAAACACCTTACCCCCAGCAGCCTCTACTGCATTAACCAGGGTCGCATATTGTGTAAAGTGAATAGCTACATTAAAGCCCTCGAATCCATACTGATCAAACTGTCCATCCCCATCAAAATCCACTGTGAGTTTCTTTGCCGTCTCAATAAAGGTGTCCCAATTCCATCTGTTTTCCCGATACATTATAGTAGGACTGGGTATGCCTGCCTCACTAAATATATCTTTGTTGTAATGCCAAATCGATAGATAGCTTCCTTCCTGTAACCCATAGATCTCTCCGCCCATAGTTACATCATCCATAAACCAAAAATCTTCTAAACCAAGAGTGGGCGGGTTTTCCCTGAGCATATCGGTAACAGGTTCCAAGGCATCGTATTCCACTAATTTAGCCAATATAGCACAGTCTATGTTTCCAAGGTCTGGCGGGTTACCTCCAGCTATCATAGTAAAAAGTTTCATATTATACTCAGCCCAGGGAGCAAATACAATCTTCAGTTTAACTTCAGGATGATCCTTCTCGAATTCTTTCCATCTTATATCCATGGCAGTTTTAAGCCATTCAGCTTCTCCCCAAGTTATATACGATAGTTCTTTTGCCTGTAAGCCTCCTGTTATGAGACTTACTAACATAGCACCTATCAACACTGCTAAAATTACTTTCCGCTTAGTAGGCATTTAAGCCTCCTTTTTTGTGGACTTGGTTTATTGTCCTCCTGGAAAGCTCCCAAAAGAGAAATCAAACTTTTAACAATTCTCCCCCTGGGAAAGCTCTTCCTTGTCATGAACTAACTGCCTGTTTGCTTACCTTCTCACCTCCCTTCGGCCTTATTTTACCTTTTTCTTAAACAGAGATCTAACTTCATTACTAACATTTAGAATTGCTATTTTGTGCATTGTCGGCGTTTATCTAGATTTCTATAATTTTGCTGGTTTTCATACTGCTCCAATCTTATCCTCCCTACCCTGAGTATCTTCAAAAACTCCTTATAAAATCCCCCCTGCCTCCTACAGTGATAGTGCTAATTCCTTATCTATTTATGGGTCAATATATAGGAAACCAATGTCAATTCTTTGTCAAATTTGTTTCTATTTCTGTTGCCCCATCATCTTTTTAGCCAGCTCAATTCCTTCTTCTGCTGTGATGGCAGGGATTACGGTAAGCTCAAAAACATCATCCCAATCAGCAATAGCTGCCATTATCGGGGCGATGTTGTCTACCTCAGCAATGCAGATGAGAGCGAGGTCTTCTGTTTGGAGCCAGTGCTCAGCTACTATTTTTAGTCCTTACGGGTATTTCCATTGCAGTCGGCGAGCAGTCCTTTTTTTGTTGGTTCCTCCTTCTGGTTTGCCCAAAGTTACGAATAACATAATTTTCACTTTCTTCATTTCATCGTTCTCCCTCCAACCCTTCCCTGGTACAAACTTGGGGGCTTTCTCAGTTCACTCCTCTTCCTTGCCTTTAGCTTCTATGGCGTGCAAATGCATACCTATGGCCCAGGCAATACAAGCAGGCAGGATAGCTACAAAAGCAGCAATCGATAAAAGTAACCAAGGGACTGCTCCTAAAACAAGACTAATCTTTTCCGCCGCCGCGATCACTCCTAACACAGAGAATATGATACCCCTGTCATGACTAAAGTATTACTTTTAGAAGGAAGCGTACCTTTTTTCTATAACGGGAATTTTAACTGTCGTTTATTATTAGCCGAGGTTCTTCTGTTGTTGGTTCAACTATTCGACTGGGTTTGTGTCCGAGGGAAAATCTATTTGTGGTTTAAGATAGAGAAGAAGCTGTATCCTCACTCGTCCAATGGCACAAAATAATTTTTGTAACTATAGGATTAATCAAAAGACACCAATGGGATTACAGTAATTTCAAATTTCACTCAAAACCATTATAGAATATGCTACCTGTATTGTCAAATTTGGCGAAAAATTGCTGCAATGATGCTGCACACTTTTCTAAGAAGAAATATAGAAAAGAACTGTAGAAAGAAGGCGAACATGATATTTTTCGCTTATCTTACAAGATTTGAATCTCTTATTTTAACGCTTCAAGATTTGTCACCTTCTATATTGGAATCTTGCTCGCTTTTCTATATTTCCTAATAAAGGCGATCCTAATTATTGGGAAATATGTAATTAGAAGGATCATATTAAATAGCAAATACTATCACCTGATCAAAAGTCAAGTTTTTTCCTCATCACTAACAGGTTTGATAGAGTTCACTTTATCTTGTTTCAAGCTCTTTGCTATCTTCACGTATTGTTTCACCTCCTTTAGTTGGGATTTCTTTCTTCTTCCTTTTGCCTTCCTCCTTTCAAGGTTAAGTTGGAAAGTATACCGGAAGTTCCCACAGCTGGAGGCTTCGGGGACCCGAATAGGGCTCGAACCATCGTTTCTAATTCCCTTGTTTTGCACTTTTCCGTAAAGTTTTTTGGTTAACCTCATTTTTGCCATCCTAATATAGTGTCTCATTTTTTAATCACATAGTGTCTATGAACCAGCTAAATTGAGCTAAAACGAGGTAAATTGGTGGAAATCATCCGGGAGGCTTATTGAATCTTGCCTTTAAGCTCCCAAAGCAGCTTTTTAGGAAGAGCTATTTTGTTTTTTGCATGCACTCTGCTTTTCTTGGAAAACCTCAGCAATCTATGCAGCACACGTTAAGCCATATATAATAGGGACAAATGTCCCCATACCTCAGGAAAGGCTTGTCAGTTGTAGATTTTAAGCTACACTGGAAATAAGTAAAATTATTGGGGAGGTGGACAAATGTCACAGGATGATATCATCGCTCGTCTT
>JAUWZM010000047.1 GCA_030615365.1 Candidatus Aerophobota bacterium
CCTGAACAACTATTGTTTTTTCCATACTTTTATTGTATCATAAAACAAAAAAGAGTCCATAGGGAAATTTAAAAGATCGATAATTTTTAGGATCGAACTATTATTTCTTAATTAATAGAGGGTGCCTGAATAGTTACAAAATCTTTACTATTAAGAGAATTTAAACCCTTAAATGTTTTATTAGTGTTATTAGTGGTTTCTGGTTTACTCCAGCTCTCAACCTGCGATAAGAAGGTTTCCTCATCAATTTCGCCAAGTAGATGGTGGGTAAATAAGTTACAAAGTTGTTTATACGGGCTTAATTCTTTATCTAACTCGGCAAGTTCCTCCTTTTTCTCTTCAATACCTTCTCTTGTTTCGGTAAGTTTACTTAATTTTTCCTTATAACTTACTCCAGCTTGTTTTATAGAATCAACATATGATTGCGTAAACAAATTGTATTCACCCTTTGACTTCTTAAGATACTTTTCTAAATCAGAAATACGTACACCAACAAGAGCATTTCCCTGTTTAAGATGATGATTAAGGAAAGAAAGAGGCTTTTCTTTAAATGTCGTTGCTATCCAAAGACATAGCTTTGCCAATTCCACTGCAAGTGGATTAAGGTCAACGCCGTATATACAGCTCTCTACCACTCGGCGTCGCCAATATGCTGGGTCTGAATCCAAACCACTGATAACACTAATGTCCACTAATTCATTTTTTACATTATTCGTGTAATTAGTAGTTTTATTTAACAATTCAACAATAAAATTTGCTATATGGTTGGTTGCATTAACGAGAAAATGCCCGCTTCCCATAGTAGGATCAAGAACAGAAAGAGAAAGAACTTCCTCTTCGATAAATTTAAGTATTTTATCATTGATGAATAGTTCAAGCCGTCCTTGTTCAGATTCATTAGCTGCCGTTTTAATCTCATCAATGGCAGGCTTGATTTTGTCCATTAATTTCTTTTCTTTCTCCTGCAAAAGGGCATCAACAGTATTTTTTACAATGTATTCAACAACATCCTCAGGTGTATAATAACTCCCGGTGAGTTTTCTTTCCTTTGCATCTTCTGAAAAATAAACTTTGCCTTTTTTAATAATAGTATCTGCCCGTTTTATTTTTCCTGCTTTAAATTCGGGAATAAATTGTATTTTTTTACCAAATTTGCGAACAACCATATTTTCTTCAGCTATAAATAATTTGTGTTCTAACAAACCTTCATAGAGACTACCCAGATGGCGGACAGAGAGGTCGCGGTATTCTATGAGAACAAAATCTCTCTTTGACCTTTGGTAATAACCTAAGCCGAATATAACCTCTGAGAGAAAGGGATTGGTAATTTTATTTTCCTCAATGAAGTATGTTAAATTACTTTCATAAGGATTGAAAAGTCCACCATCATAAGTTAAGTCTATTTTCGCAAAGAGATTCTGAAGACGATGCCAGAGGTCATAAGAATTACTTTGGACTCCTCCTTGAGTATGAAGGTGGAGGGAATCCTGGACAATGTTTTTAAATGCCTCAATGTTTTCTTCTTTTAAGAGATTGCGAGCGCTCGAATAAAACAAAAAAAGAAGACGAAAAAGATAGAGAGTTGCTCCTCTATAAATACGAATATGTTCTTCTTCGCTATATCTATCTTTATTTAGAGTATTAAGATAACCAAGACAGAGGGTTTGAAGAGCACCTTCCCCTCCAACTTCTGTTCGTTCAATTGCAGCTCTTAGATTTTTTTCAATATATTCCGTAGTCTTTGCTGATTTTTCTTTATAAGTATCAAACTTGCATTCTTTATTTTCTTCTCTTGCAAAATTATCAGGTCGGAAAAAGAAATAAAATATTTGAAACGCAGCATAATTCTCACTCTTTAAAATATTTTCTAAATTTACTTCCAGGTAAGTCTCGTATGGAGTTGGTTCCTTTGTATAGTATATTCTCCAGTAGAATCCATCAGTAAGAATACCCCATTGAAAGTTATACTTTCGCAAATTTTGGATAATCTTTTCTGCCCAATGTTTCCCCCTTAAAGTGCAATTAATATCTTCTCCAGGAGGTACTACATAACAAAGAGATATAGGCTCCGTTTTATCAATGTCTGGAAAAAGAACAAGTATATTAGCCTGTTCTTGTTCTTGATGATGGCCAAATCCCAGAGTATCTAAAACTGGACCAATATAAGTTGTTATCCACTTCTCAAGAGAAATGTAATTAGCATAATCCCTCCATTCTTTAATAGTTTTTAGAGTTGCCCTAAGATTCTCGTCAGTTACTGGACGCTTAGTGATATCTTGCAAATAAGTTTCTGAAAATAAATACTCATTCTGATAATATTGACCCATTCTTGTTTTCCCTTTGACCTTCTTACGATTTTTCTTCTTACATCTAAAAATAAGTATAAGGTTTATTTTATCTTAATCAACTTTTTTTAATTTTCATTTTCCTTTTTTTCAAATCCCTACATTAGCCTTATTTATCCCTAAACAAATTTTTTCCATTCATCGAACTTGAAGGCACAGCTTACTGAAACATCAGAAGAGGCAATGTATAAAGCTGGTAGAGAAAACGTACTGTTTTACTCGTTGGATAACTTTCTTATAAATCCTTTAAAATTTGAATTATTTTTGGTTTTAGCTCCGGCAATCTTTCTTTTGTCACTTTCCAGACAATCTCATAATCAACACCAAAATAAAAATGGATAATTTTGTCCCGCATTTTTGCCATATCAGTCCAGGGTATATCCCTGTATTTTTTTCTTATCTCTTTTGGTATATTTTTTGTGGCTTCACCTATTATTTCAAGCTTTCTAACTACTGCACTTGAAGTTTTATCATCCTGAACAAATTCATCAAAACGCATCTCCCCTACAAATTTTTCTATCCTGGTTATACAATCAAGTATATCCTGGATAAAAAGCTTATGATTCCTCCTCATAAAAATACCGCCTCGTCTAATATTTCCCTCTTTAATTCTTTGCGTATGCTTTCTTTTCTAACCAAATCTACTTTCTTCCTTAAAATTCTTGAAATGTATCTTTCTATCTCAATAAATTTTAGCAAGTCTGGTATTTCCTCAAATTTTACAAGAATGTCAATATCACTTCTTTTGGTTTGCTCATCCCTTGTAAAGGAGCCAAATATACCAATTTCTTTTATTTTGTATTTTTGTTTAATCTCTTCTTTATGCTCTTTTAAGATGCTCTTGACTTCTTCTAAATTCATCAGTTTAATTTTGGTTCCCACACTTTTACTCCTTCCTTAACATAGATATAATATTTTCCCTCTCAGCGGACCTTTTAATCTCAATTTTATAGAAGTCCATGTTCCTTGAGTCGATCTTCTATTTCTTCCAGAGTTGAAGTCGGCCCATCCTTTCTCTCTGCCATAATGCGAAGATCAGATAAATCTTCAATAAGTTCGGTGTAGTCCTTTATATCTAATATTACCGCCTGTTTTTCTCCTCTTCCATTAATTATAAATTTTTCTTTTTTGACATTAGCCATATCTTACTTCTCCTTAAAATGGGAATTTCCAAACCTTTCTTACCAATTTTCTGCCAATATATTTATTCTTTGCTCTTCTTGCTATTCTTTTAGGGCTTCCACTTGAAAGCTTCTCTATATCGTTAGCCGCTCTTGCTAACTGATAGAGAAAACTTACTGATTTACTCATTGGGTAACCTCCCTGAAACTTTTTTACCTAAGAATTGCTGCCCTTATGTCCTACTCTCACCGGTAGGAAAGATTTCACTTTTCAAGTGATATTAAGTTTGCTTTTGCTAACCAGTTGTATTTATCTACATCACAGGTAACAACAATTATCTGTAACTCATTTGCTCTTTCCTCTAAAATTTGAAGTGCATGGTGCAACCTGCTTGCATCTGTATTCGTCAGTGGATCATCCAAAACCACCATTTGTTTTTCCTCACCACTTAGCAATCTTCCAATAGCAAGTCTAAAGATATACCATATCTGCTCTTTTGTTCCAAAAGATAAAACATCCATAGAGGCATCCTCCTCATCCCAATCGGAGATACCTACTGATATAGGTTTTATTCGTTCATTAAACGTAACGCGGCTATACGTTGATCCAAGAAGATTCTTTAAATCCTCTGTTACCATTCGTTGTATAGGCTCGGTTAAACTTTCTATAGTTTTTTTCCTATAAAAATGAATTAGATCGTACAATACCTCAAGTGCATAGGTATTGATTAACAATTGCTCCTCTTTTGTTTTTAGATATTCTAATTCCTCCTCTATCTTATTGGTGCCTTCCATACCACGAAGGATCATGCTTAACCTACCATTCATCTCCGCAATTTTCTTTTCAAGTTGAGCAATATCCTCCCCTAATCTCTTAACTCTTACCTCACTTTCTTTCCCTGCTTTGAGTGGTTTTTCCTCTACTTCTTTAATTTCATTTTCATACTCTTTCCATGCTCTTTCTTTTCTGTCCAGTTCCAAAGATATTTTATTTAATTTCTCTTCTCGCTCACTCACATTAAGACCATCTTCCTCTAATCTTTGTAAATTTCTTTTAATCTCTTTTATACGTTCTAAACTGCCGTGAATATTTTTCTCCAGTTCTTGAAATTTGTTCCTAATTTCTTTTTCTTTATTTTCTAAATTTAAATGGAGCTTATTGAAATCCTTTTGTTCTCTTTTAAAATTTTTCAGCATTCCTTCCAGCTCATTTATTTTTCGGGAAAGCTCTTTTTGAACATTACTTTTATCTTCGGATTGTACATACCTCTTGAATTGAGAGTCCTGTGGTATCTTATTCCAATTAGATTTTACTCTCTTTGCTAATTCCACAACATCCTTTTTCAATGTTGCTTTTCTTCCCCTTGCTTGTCTTTTAATCTCTGCCTTTATTCTTTTAATGTCTTTTTCTATTTCCCCCTTTTTTTGCAAAAGATCTGTTAGTTTCCCTACGTCCTTTATAGCGTAAGGCGCTAAAGCTTCCTCGTAATCAATTTCAAGCTCTTCTAACATAGCTCTCATTTTCCTAACATCTTCACTCCCACTTTTAACCTCAAAATCCCCTACCTTATTGATACGTATTCTTACTGCTTGGTGTGATTTCCAACTTTTTCTCTCTCCTCTCCTCAATTTTAAATTTACGCCCTTCTCATCCAAATAAACCTCTCCATACATATCTGAGTCAGCTACTATTCTGGTTGTTAAACCAATAGCATCTAATCTTGTCTTTATGTCATGGATTTGCTGATTAATCTCTTGTATCTGTCTTATCTCCTCTTTCGATGGAACTTTCATTTTTTTGAGATTCTCTTGCTTTTTTAATAGCTTATCTTCCAAATCCTGTATTTCTCTTAATACCTCTTCCTTTTGTTTTAGTTCCCTTTCATTTTGAATTGCATCATAGGCTATGCGAGCATATTGAAGTGCATCATCATTTAGTTCAATACTTTGATTTATTTTATGAATATTCTCATTTACTTTGCTAAATTCGTCGGTTAAATCTTGCAAATTTTTTTCAAGTTTTCTTTTTCCTCTCCCAAGTAAGCCATTCTTTAATTCAATATCTTTTATGTTTTTCTTTCCCTCTTTTATACTATCAACCTGCTTTTTAAGTGTTTCATACTCAGAAGATATTCTTTTAACCTCTTCTTTGAGTCTTTCCCTATTTGCCTTGTGCTCATAAGCTAAATCAACTCTTTGTTTCAACTCTGCTTTTTTTTCTAATGCATCCTTAAGCATTCCCCTTTTTTTTTCAAGAAGTATCTCATCATCCTCTATTTCTCTCATAAACCTTTCTTTTTCTTTTTTAATTTTCTCATTCTCTTTTTTACTTTTTTCCAATTCTTCAATTTTTTCCCTTAAATTTCTTACCTCGTTCCCCTTCTTAAAATCTCTTCTTTCCTGAGTAAAAATACTGGAAAATTTCTCATTTATTATCTCAACCAGTTCTTTTTCTTGATTTGATTCAATGCTTGCACCTATCAGTTTCTGCAGAGATGATAAAGTTTCTTCATTTACACCTTCTAAGATAAAAGGTTGACCTTGAACCATCCAAAGAACCTGGCCTAATCCCCAAAATTGGGGTTTAGTATCTCCTCTTGTGGATAGTCTACCTCCAACAAGCTCAATGACTTTTTTATCGGCGTTATCGCCTTCGGCAATCCTCTCCCATTTATCATTAATTAGTTTTTCTAACAAACTCATCTCGGATGAGATAAATCTTTTTTTTATTCTATAACAGGAACTATTTTGCACAAAAGCGATAGAAGAAGTTGGGGATAGGTTAGACCCCCAGGGAATGAGCGATTTAATCTTTTCTGAGTGACTGGTATGTTTAGTGAAAAAAACACATCTTATAGAATCTATTAGTGTAGTTTTTCCAGCCTCATTTGGCCCATATAAAATATTTAACCCTGTTGAGAAATTAACCTCGATTAGCTCTCGGAACTTTCCCCAATTTTCCAGAGATATCTTTTCTACAATCATTTTGATGCCTCTTTTGCCATTTTATATAAAAGCAGGAGAGCTCTTTGTAGTATTTCTGGTGAGGCTTTTATTGCTGAATTTATCCCCCCTATATCCTTCAAAATCTCTTGAGCATCTTTGACAGGAATCTCTGCATACTCTTGAAGTGTGGGATGGCACCTCATTAGCGATTCAATTGCCTCACAAGCTTTACCAAATACTGCACCTTCGGGAATGATTGCTTTGAGCTTGGGTAAGTTTGGTTTTAAATAAAGTTCTTTTCGGACTAAATTAAAATACAAAAACTCCCTGGAATATTGATTATCAAATGATTCTAAGTAATCTACTCCTTCAGGGTCTATCACCCCCTTAACATAGAGAGTAACAACTCTATGTTCGCAATTCTTTACGTTATTAAGTTCTCTCTCAATATGCTTAATATCCTCAATAGTAGAAACATCTCTTATCCACTCTTCCCATCTTAGGCCTCCTACATCTATTTCCTGAACAATTGGTTTAGCCCCATGCTCTTTGATTTCAACAATTGCTGCTTTCCCACTGTTTTTCTCACCAAATTTAGTTGTCTCTGGTGTACCGGGATAAACTACTCGAAAAACATTATCCTTTCCTTTATATTTAAAGAATGAATGCCATTCACCCAATGCTAAGTAATCTAATCCAGATTTTTCTGCACGCTCTGGATCTATGGGAAAGTTAGGCTCATTCACCCATCCTGGAATTTGAATATTTCCGTGGGCAATGCCAACTGAGATGTTATTATTTATTAGTTTTATCCATTCGGTAAGGTCTCTTCTTGTCTGTTTTTGGTTAACTGGACACGGGTATAGAGTAACATTAATTCCTGGGATTTCTACCGGTTGATTATTCTTTAATATAAAAGTGTTACCAGGAGAATCCCATTCTTGATTTAAATATAGAGAATCTCTTGTAAGCGGGTCATGATTACCCGGCAAAATATAAACAGGTATTGGTTCAGCATTACCCATAATCTGTACAGCAATATCTATCAATTTTCGGTCAACATCATTGTTATCAAAAAGATCTCCCGCAATAATGATGAAATCTACATTATTATCCTTTGCAATCTCCATAAGTCTTTTGGCAGTTTCAATTCTTACCTCTCTAGCTTTTTCTGCGCTATGACCTAATTTCGTATATTTAATTCCTAAATGCCAGTCAGCTGTATGCAAGAACCTTATCATTTTCCCATTTCCTCCTAAATTCTTAACAGCGATTTTTCCAGGTTTGGCTATAAGGATAGAGTGTGTTATCATCTTTTCGAGAGAGAAAGATTAGTTTTTCTTTGGTTAGGATGCCTTTTATCATTAAGGGCCTCTGGTTGGAATTATAGTCTACTTAAGGTTTATTGTAATCCTCTTCCATATTCTGTCAAACTTGAGTGACGTGAAGAAGCAATCCCAGAAATATAAAGATACGATGAAATTTTGCAAATGAATTAAAGAAACCGCTACTTACGGGTACTTTGGAAGGAACGAAAAGGAATTTACCTGGGAAAAAACTGATATGGCTGAAACCTTAAGAAAACAAGCAGAAATGCAAAGAGTTAAAGATATTAAGGAAAGAAGGTCCCCTTTAAAAAAGCAAACCATAGTGCTTCTTCGTCCTCTGGAGTAGCTAAAAGTCCTGTTTTTAGGTCTATCTTCTTAAAAACTATTCCAGGGGGGGAAGGAAAGTCTTTTACAGGTTCATCTCTTAAAGATTCTTTCATGAATTCTGTCCAGACCGGGATAGCGGCTGAACTTCCTGTGAATTTTTCACCAAGAGGGCTACCATCATCATTTCCTATCCAGACTCCACATATTAAATCAGGAGTAAATCCAATAAACCAGGCATCCATTGTTTTATCTGTATCTTCCTCTCCGGGCCATCCCACTGTCCCAGTCTTACCAGCACAGGGTCTGTCAAAACCTAACCAGCGAATCCTTCTCCCTGTTCCATAATCAATTGCTTTTTTTAATAAATCAATCATGATAAAGGAAGTTTGAGAGGAAAGGACAGCTTCTCCTGAAGGAAAATTTTTCTCCAGAATGTTTCCCCTGGCATCCTCTATTTTCTGAATAAATACAGGTTCCATTTTTATCCCGTAGTTAGCTATGGTAGCATAACCTCTTACCAGTTCCAGTAAAGTAATTGAAGAGGTACCCAGGGTAAGAGTTAAATCATAGTTAAGGGGGCTATCTATTCCCATTTTTTTCGCATAATTTATCACCTTTCCTATTCCTACCTTTTCTAATAATTTTACCGAAGCAACGTTTATGGAATGAGCGAACATCTGCCATAGGAAAACTTCTCCCCAGTAATGTTTCTCGTAATTTTGAGGAGACCAGAGCATCCTTTCTCTTGTAATTTTTCCGTTTTTTTCTATTTTCCTTGTGTACCTAAAAGATATGGGACCATCGAAAAAAGAGCTTACAGGAGTAAATTCCTTGCTATCAATAGCCGCAGTATAAGTGAATACTTTAAAAGCTGAACCTGTTTGACGATAAGCCTGAGTAGCTCTATTGAACTCAGATTCCTCATAATCTCTTCCTCCTATCATAGCTTTTATAAAACCTGTATGGGGATTCATAGCCAATAGAGCTCCCTGGAAACTCTTTTCCTTTAAATAAGGGACCAAAGCTTCCTCGGCAGCTTGCTGCATCTTTAGGTTTAAGGTGGTGTAAATTTTCAATCCTCCTTGCCAGAGCATCTCGTATCCATATTCTTGAGCAACTTTTTGCCTTACCCATTCTGCAAGATAGGGAGCGTAGTACACGTTACCTTCTCTTTTTTTTGAATGACCTACGACCTTAATAGAAAATTCCCTTGCCTTATCTTCTTCTTCCTTGCCAATAAAACCCTCTTCCCTCATTCTCTGGAGAGCAAAATTTTTTCTTTTGAGAGCATTGGAAAGATTATTTAAAGGAGAATAACGAGATGGATTGTTTGGTATGCCTGCCAAAAAAGCTGATTCTGCTAAATTAAGCTCATTTACCTTTTTCCCTAAGTAAAAAGAAGCTGCCTCTCCTACTCCATAAACCCCGCTACCATAGTATAATGCCTGATTAAGATACATCTGTAGTATTTCATTTTTACTGTATTTCCTTTCAATTTGAATAGCCAAAATAATTTCCTTAGTTTTCCTGGAAAAAGTTTTCTCGGGAGTCAAAAATAAAATTCTTGCCAATTGTTGCGTGATAGTGCTGGCTCCTTGCGATCTGCTCCAGGTTGTCAGATTAATCCAGACCATCTTGAGAAAGCGTTGAATATCAACACCATGGTGTTGATAAAATTTATGGTCTTCTAAGGCAATGAAAGCCTGTTTGAGAGAAAGGGGAACTTCTGATAGGGAAACCATTTCTCTTCTCTCTTGAAAAAATTCAGCTATAACTTCTCCATCATCAGAGTAAACCTTAGTTATTAAACTGGGTTGATAATCTTTTAAGTGCTCTACCTCAGGAAGACTCTGCAGAGCAGCTATAAAATAACCACTACCAGTTCCCAGTCCAGCAAATAAAATAAACAGGATGCTGTAAAGGATAATCTTAGCTTTTATTGACATTAGTTTTTCTTTCTTTATAAAAATTTACCCATGAAACTCATCATTACTGTAAACCCTTTTTATATTATATAAATGGAAGAAGACAAGTCAAACTGGGAGCTTTAAAAAATTTTATGCATTCTCTTGACGCTCAGTTGTTTTTGACTACAATTACACTCCTAAAAGGTCAATCTATGCAGTCTCAAAAGATAAAAATTTTGGCAGTGGGAGATAAAGTTCATCCTTCTCTTTATGATTATTTCGACATAAAAAGGTTTCCAGGAATAGATTTAATACTTTCTGTAGGGGATATAAGACCAAAATTTCTCTCTTTTTTAGTATCTATGTTCAATAAGCGTCTTTATTATGTAAGGGGTAATCACGATACAATTTATCGAGAAAGACCTCCTCTGGGATGTCAGGATATTGATGGCAGGATTGTTGAACATCGAGGAATCAAAATATTAGGACTGGAAGGCTCAATGTGGTACGGGGGGAGAGGAATTGAGCATACAGAAAGGCAGATGGGATGGAAAGTATTCAAACTTAAACTTAGCCTCTGGCGAAAAGGTGTGGATATTATTCTCACTCATGCTCCTCCCAAAGGAATGCATGATGGAAAAGATATCTGTCATACTGGTTTTTCAATTTTTTTAAATCTTATTGCTAAGTATAAACCAAAGTATTTTATTCATGGTCATACTCATTTTAATTATGGTTATAGCAAGGAAAGGACAACTTTATTAAACGAAACCTGGGTAATAAACGCTTGCGGTTATCATATTTTTGAAATGGAGATTCCCCTATTAAAGAAATTAAGGTAAAACAAAATGCCTCTTATTAAAATTAAAACAAAAATGCCTCTCAAATGTTTCGATAAGGAACGCAGAAAAAAAAATCTTATCTCTTGTATAGATCAAGGTGTAGCTGCAGTAAATATAGATAAAGTAGTAGGAAGCGTGGGTAGATGTCTGGACTTTGATGCTAATTTTTCTCTACAGGCTATCCATAGCTTAGGCAGATTGGAGTCTATGAAACAAGCCCTAAAGCATTTCAAACCCTTACCGTTAGTGGAACTCTATAAAATGGATGATGAGTACTATGTGATTGATGGTCATCATCGTATTGCCGCATCTAAGCAGTTAGGACAAAAATTTATTGATGCTCATATCATTGAATATTTTCCTCCTGCTGATAGCAGGGAAAATCTCCTCCGTCAAAAAAGAATCGAATTTGAGTACGAAAGCGGACTGGGAGAAATACTTTTCTCTCGGAGAAGTAGCTATAATAAAGCTCTTCAACAGATAAAAGAACACCAGAGTTATTTAAAGGAAAAAGAAGGTATGGACACCTCTGTTAGAGAAGCAGCTAAGGACTGGTTTCAAAAGATATACTACCCTATAACCAGAAAAATAAGACAGGAAAACCTCTCTGAGTATCTTAGGGAAGCTACTACACCAGGAGATGTGTACATTTATCTTTGCGATCAGTTGCGACTGCGCAATAGGAAAAATGATCATTATATTAATTTTGATAAGGCTATGGAAGAAGTAGGTCTGTTTGCAAAGGGGACTCAGATCATCTTCTCAGAGGAGAGCTTAAAAGATAAATTACTGAGGATTTTACTCCCCTGCTACTATCTAAAAAAGTGTCCCTATAATATTTGAATTTAACCCAAATTCGGTAATTTGAATAATATTAGCTAAAAAGTCTTTTCAAAAAAGTGGACTTTGAACCTCGATGTAGTTAATAACACCTTTTTTAATATCCTTTTTTAAGGCATCCTTAATCTCTTCTTTTGCAGAAAAATAGATAATCTGCCATCCCGATTCAGAGATCTTTTTTAACATTTCCATCTGTTTTTGCAGTCTAAGAAAATCAGCTTTTATAAATGGATCATCCATAATAAAGAACCCCTTTCCATCTTTTAAGATCTTTTCTCCAAGACTGAGTCGTATAGAAAGGTATAGTTGGTCCCAGGCGCCCCCGGATAGTTTTTCTGCTTCCAATAATGTTCCATCTTTGCGTTTAACCTCAATTTTATATGTTTCCTGATTTAAAGATACTTCCTCATAAAGCCCATTTGTTATTTCATAAAAATATCTGGAAACAGAGCTACCTTTATCAAAAAGAGTGGAGATTTTTCCCCTCTCTTCTTTTTCTATTTCCTCGAAAATTTTTATTGAGTTTAAGACGCTATTCTTGTTGTCTTCATTTTCATGTATAAAATCTTGCAACCTATCTTTAACTGTATCTAAATCAACGGATATTTTACAGTGCAGATAGTCCTCTTCCAATTGTAGAATTCTATTTACCTTTCTTTCTATAGCTTCCAGACTATCTTGAAAATAGGTCATTTTCTCCTCTATCCCGCTAAGTTCCTCCTGGCACAGCTTTTCTTCCTCTTTTAATCGAAAGGCAGCACTTTCATCATAGCTTATATCTTTCGCTTTATTTTGATACTCTTTGAGTTCTTTGATTTTCCCATCCCAGTAGGTGATACTCTCTTTTTCTATTTTACCATTTGTTCCAAAAAAACTCTTCAAAATGCTTTTCTGTTCTCCCAGAGATTTTTCACAGCTCTTTTTTAAATCAAGTTTCTTGGTGTACTCCTCTAAGGATTCTTCCTTTGATTTTGTTTTTATTTTATCTATTTTCTCTTTGTTATCCTCGATTTTCTTCTCTATCTCTGGTATTCTCTCATCCTGCAATCCCGTAATTTTTATCTGCTGACTATCCTCTTTTCTTCTTATATCTTGAAGCTCAGCAGTTTTCTTTTGATATTCCTCATCAAACTTCTGGATATTGAAAAAAATTTCTTTAATATTTTCTGCACTCATTTCAAATTTTGAAAGAGTCAATTTAATCCTCTCGAATGTTCCTGCTAAATGAGCTTTTTCTCTTATAAATTGAAATTTCAATCCCCACAGGAGTGCTGTTAAAACCAAGAATAGCACAGTCAAAATATAAAACAGTAATGAGGGGCTAATCACAGCTCCAATTAAAGATACTCCCAGCAGGACTAAAGAAATTATGCCTGTTACGATAAAAAATCTGCTCTTTGCCTTTTTGCGAGCTAACCGTTCACCCTCTCTTTCGTATATCTTCAATTCTGGCTTAGTCTCATCGTCTAATTTTTTCTTTCTTTCCTCAAGAATCCGAAACTCTCTTTCCCTTTCCTCTAACTTTTCGCTTATCTTACTTAGCTCCCCTTCATTTTCCTTAAGTTTATCAAGTAAGACTTTCTTCCCCTCATTCCCCCCTTGGATATCCTTTTCATGATATCGCCATGATTGCTGGTCAGTCTCATTATAAACCTCGAGATTGTTAAACTTTCCTAAGGCTTCCTTGAGTTTATTGAGTGCGTTTTCTCCTTTATCGTATTTCTCTCTTTTTCTGGCCTCCTCAAGATCATCTATTTCTTGAATAAGCTCATCTATTCTCTTTTTTTTTCTCACCAGGTCTTCTTCAAGTTCATCAAATTTATTTTCTCTGAGATTCTCTGCTAACATATCAATTCCTTCAATAAGCTCTTTTGCTCCCTCCATTCTTGTTTTTAATTTTTCATCTTTAACATCACGGAATGTCCCGCCGGGTGTTATTTTCCCCATTTCTCTGAGAATCTCTTTTATCTTCAAAATCTCTTTTGTTCTTAACCCTGTAAGTCGCTCGGTTACATTGGTATAAAACTCACTTTCAGGGCTAATAAAGACATCACTGTTCCTTATTATAAAAATATTACGACATTCTGAGGGGGTTAAATCGGTTACTTTTGTTAAATTTTTTCCCCTGGTTAGCTTCATTTCCCTGCCATTACCATCCTCTATCACTACATAGCCCTCGGGACTTTCTTTTACTCTATCTAATTTTTTAAAATCCTTAACTTTTTTCCCCAACAACAATTTCACAAGAGCATCTATGGTAAGGGTTTTCCCATCCTCGTTTTTACCAAAAAATAAATTAAAATTATCTAATAAAATCCGTCCAGTATTAGGCAAAGGTCCATATCTTGTTATTGAAAACTCTTTTAATTTCACAACTTTGCCGCCATCATTGCCTTAATTATTATATCCTGCATTTGTTCTTTCTTTTCTTCCTCATAATCGCTCTTCCTGAGTTTTCCCATAAAGACTTTAAACAGATCATCCCCAAGCAGCATACCCATATCTTTGAATTCATAGTGCTCCTCAATGCATTTTTCTGCAGCAATCTTTTTTATTCTTTCTACAAGCTCACTCTCATTTACCTGAACAGTTTCTCCATTTATGAATCCTTTGACTTTTAAAATAATTTTTACCTCTGGGGGAAGATTGCTAAAATATTTTTTTACATTTTCAACAGGGTCCTCTTTTTTAAAGGGGTCAAGTTCTACAATTAATTCCTCAAAGTAAGGGGTATCAAGAGGATATTCTTCTGGGGGCTCTCCAACTTCAAAGATATTCACCTTTCTTTTTCCTGTTTCTCTTTTAGTTATTGAGATAGGAGAACCCGGGTATACAAAATACCCTCCACTTTCCAATTTCCAGACCTTAAAATTGGAATGAAAATGACCTGCCAGGATGTAATCAACTTTTAAATCTTTAAAATAGGAGAGTTTCACTGGCATATACCTTTCCTCACCTTCATCACCAAAGTCTTTTCTGGAAAAGAATACTCCCGATAACTCCCCATGATAAAGCAGGATGTTTTTCTTATTCAAGGTTAACTTATTTTTCAGTGAGTGGATTTTGCTAATAATTTTTTCCCCTTTTATAGGCTCAAAGGGCATTCCCCATATCCGTACATCTCTGTATTCAAAAGGACTGTTCAGATCAGCTAAAATAACAGTATCCTCACCAAAATACATACCATTTGCGTAAGAGCTAATATCATGATTTCCAGAAATAAGAATAACTTTAAATCCAGTATTGGAGAAGATCTTTCGTATCTTAGGCCTAAGGTTTTCAGCACCAATACCCTTATCAAACAGATCCCCACTTATCACAAAGATCTCAACCTTTTCCCTTTTGCCAATCCCAATTAGTTTCTGAAGCGTCTTCCACCTCTCATCACCGTATTCCCTTAAATGTATATCAGCAGTATGAAGTATCCTCATTTTTCCTACCTTGCTTTATTGCATATCTCCTGGAAATTACAATAAGCACAAAATCCTGTATTAGAAATTCTTTTAAATTTATCCTCATCTAAGGGTATATTTCTGTCTATATCGGCACAATAGCTATACATATCTCCAGTATCACTTTTTACTTTATCTTTAAAAGCCTCTAAATCTACTTCCTTTGTTATCATAAGTTCCTTATAGTCAGCTCCAAGGTATATAATTAGAGGGGTCACTTTCTCCACTGATACAGAAAAGTGTTCAGTGGTATAAAATATATAACCAAGCATCTGTGCTTTATGTTTTTCCTCATCAATTCTTCCAGTTTTCCAGTCCAAAACATAGTAACCACCTTTCCCATCTGGAAAAGCAAAATCTACTTTACAGTAAGCCTTAAGGTCCTCAATTCGACATTCTCCATAATCTTTTGGTTCTATAACCCATTTTTTTTTAAGCTCATCAGAACAATTTTTTAGCCATTCATACCGGCTGTTATTAAAGAATTGGGATATTGAAGTTTTTATTTTCTCTAAACCATCTTTAATATCTGTATTTTTATCTCTTGGGTATTGGGGATAATAATCTTCTATAAAACTTTTATTTTTTAAAGCTTCTTTCATAAGATCAACATTTTTCCCAGCTATAGCGTTTGGATTAGTATCTTGAATATGGCTATGCTTTAAGGGCCCAGAGATAATCTGTGCTATACCCTCATGAACAATTCGTCCAATTTCTAAGGGAACACTCGTAAGAGCTCTTAAGGCAATTACTTTTTCAACAGGATACGTTTGAACATATTTAGGATAATATTGATAAAAATAATGCCTTTTACATTGATGAAAAAGTTCAGACCTTGATGCTGACCAGCCAAGAATGTCTGAATATGGATATTTTTTGAACATTTTATACTCCTTCAAGTATAAATATATTTATACTTTTAGACTCATATTATTTGCCTCAAATTTAAATAAATGTTGTTTTGCAAGACCCGATTCCATTCCATATCTATCATATTTTTTTACTTTCATCTTGTTGATCTTATTTGTTTCACCAAAGAAATTATCTTCTTCGATGGTATTAGTAAAGCATTTCATCTGCATAGTGGTTCTTATGCTCCTTCATTAAGCAATCTTTACATAAAAACACTTCTCCTTGCTTCCCCTCTGAGCAATCAAGGCAAATCCATCTGGCAATTGTCTTTTTTCCTTGCTTTTTGCACATTTCACAATAGCAATACCTTGGCTTATTTTTAGAAATTATACGAGGATATTTAACCCCTGTTTCTGGTTCTACAATCTTTTCCAGCATGATGACATGTTGAATGTCATCACCAAAATCATAAACATACTCTATTTTATCCCCTTCAAAGAGTCTGAGTTGATCGATTCGTTTACCAGCACCGCTACCTCCCCCGTCAGGATCGATTTCACCAAAGCCTTTTGATTGCCATACCCGACCTCTATAGAATTCACTCATATGATCATCTGTATCATGATCGAATGCTTCACGTATGGAATAATCAAAACCACCAAGCGTTTGGTTACCTTTAATCTCAATACGGCGCCAAAACCCTTTCCGTTGCTTTAAAGCAACTTTAAATACATATACCTTTTCTTCCATGGATTACTCCTTCCGTTTTTTACAATTTCAGTAATGTCTAAAACAATTCTTTCAAATCGCTGAAATTCAAATTCCTTCATTCTCGCAAATGTATGTTTTTCAAATATTTTTACAATTCCATCGACTCCACTATACTTTCCTGATGCTGGGGTGGGAAAAAAAATAAGGTAAAAGGAATATATTAAAATCACTTCGATACTCTCCACTCAACAAACGATCCCCTTTGTAGTTATTTATCTTCTTAATATTTTGTGGAGTTGAATTCTTTATATTCCTCTTAAATTTTAGCAGATTACAATCTCTCAAAGCCCTCCAAAATCTATGTTCCCTCCATTTTCCTTGATCTTTAAGATGTCCAGGAGTTACTATTAAAACTCTTTTTATGAGACTACGGAGTTTTAACTCTTTAATAACAAGCCCAGCCATAATTGTTTTTCCTGCTCCCGGGTCATCAGCTATTAAAAAACGAATTCTTGGAAGTTTTAATACATACCCGTAAACAGCTTCAATTTGATGGGGTAGGGGATCTATTTTTGATGTGTTCATTGCTAAAAGAGGGTCATATAAAGATGCAAAACGGTAACGAGTTGCCTCAAGAGCTAAAAAAACTTTTCCTGGGTCCTCTGAGCAAGTAATTTCTGTCCCAACTATACAAAGCTTTAAAAACTCCTCTTGAGAAATAAGCTGGTCAACATGGGATTGGGAGATTGTAGTAACACCAACAATATGAATATATCCTTCTGTCTCCTCAATGAGCTTGATTTCAACAGGTTCTGGCCAATTTAATCCTTTAATGATATTTCCTTGTCTAATATTTTTCATAATCGGCCACAAAATACTTTTTCCCCTTATTAATTCTCCTCCCTAATAACATTTGTAACAGTTCAGGCCACTAAGTCACCAAGGCACAAAGAAGTGATATGAATTTTAAACCTCCATCGGAAAGAGAAGAATCCATTGCTAAAAAAATTAACCACTGAAGACACAGAATACGCTAAAATTTTAAGACCGGGGTTTACTTGGTGTCTTCGTGTCTTGGTGGCTGAATAGTAACTAACATTTTGAAAATTCACCGTTATTCATCCCACCTATACAAATTTTTCTTGGTTTTCAATTCGTCCAAACTGCATACAAAGCAGATACCGTTATGGCAACATATGACTCCACCGCATTTTGGACATTTCCATTTCCGTTCCTGTTCATTCAAAAATTTTTTCATCCCGCTTTTACTAATACA
The DNA here is from genome assembly GCA_030615365.1 of Candidatus Aerophobota bacterium. The sequence continues at coordinate 17,948 of JAUWZM010000047.1, forward strand.
TTGAAGGTTCTCTATCATACTCATCCGGAAAAATGTCCTGTACCGTTTATCAATGTGCTGCAGTCTTTCACAAGGAAAATCCATGCATTCGTAACAGTAGGTAACCTTATGGTTTAGCAGAAGTTCACATTTTTTTTTCAGGAATGCACATTTTTTGTCCCGCGTCCTGCAACCTGCACAATACGACATTTTAATACCTTTGCTTCTTACCTCATTTTTGCGAGCAAGGTATCCGCTGCATATCCCGCAATTCATGCCGCAGGGGGCAATTAACTCTGTGCTAAAGGTTTGTTCTTCCATTTTTTTTAGACTTTATTTATCCTTTTTACAAATCTTTCCCATTCATCGAAAAACGATAAACCCAGATTCGGTAAACTGACAAATTTCTCCGCATGGATAAGGGGTATTTCGCTTCCCAATTGTAATTTGGTAGCCGCAGGTTCCACACAGGCAAGATGCCTGCGCTACTAATCTGCGCAAAACAACGCAACCTGAAGGTTGCGGCTACTTATATGAAAATTAGACTCAGAGCGATATTCCGAGATAGACTTTGATAATCATTGTTTGAATTGCCAAATCCAGGATAAATGTCAAATGTTGAGACCTGACCCCTTTTTCTTTCTAGATTTATAATTTAAAATTTTTTTTCTCATTCTAATATTTTTAGGGGTTATCTCTAATAATTCATCTTTTTCTATATATCCTAAGGCATGCTCTAAGCTGAATTTTCGGGGAGGAGTAAGTCTTATGGCATCATCTGAGCCGGCTGCCCTCGTATTGGTAAGCTTTTTCGTCTTGCACACATTTACCACTAAATCATTTTCCTTATTATGTTCTCCAACTATCATCCCCTCATATACTTCTACTCCCGGCCCAATGAATGAAACTCCTCGGGATTGAAGGTTATCCAATGCATAAGCTACAGAGGTTCCTATTTTCATTGCTACAATTGCCCCTTTGTTTTTCTTGGGAATATCACCCTTATAAAATTCATATTCATAAAAACTATGATTTATCGTTCCTGTTCCCTTTGTGGATGTTATAAATTCATTTCTAAAACCTATCAATCCCCTTGAGGGAACTTTAAATTCAAGTCTTGTATAATTATCATTTCCCTGGACCATATTTATCATCTCACCTTTTCTTATACCAAGTTTTTCTATTACCACTCCTACAAACTCATCAGGTACGTCTATTACAGCAAACTCTATTGGCTCAGTCCTGCGTCCATTTAACTTTCTATAGATAACCTCTGGTTTTGAAACCTGTAATTCATATCCTTCTCTTCTCATATTTTCTATCAATATTGCAAGTTGCAGCTCTCCTCTGCCCTTTACAATAAAAGAACCGAAAGAATTAGATTTTTCAATGTCAATGCTAACATTCGTCCGCAATTCTTTTTGAAGCCTATCCCATACATTTCTATAAGTTACATATCTACCTTCCCTTCCTGAAAAAGGAGAATCGTTTACCATAAAGGCCATTGCCAGAGTAGGCGCATCTATATCTATTGTCGGCAAAGATTTGGAATTATTCTTAGCTGTAACAGTTTCTCCTACATCTATTTTTTCTATACCGGCAAGAGAGACTATATCCCCAGCATAAGCCTCCTTAACTTCTATCTTGCTTAATCCCTTAAAAGTATATATCTTTGTTATTGGATAAAGTAACTTTTCTCCATCTTTTTTTAATAAAATAACTTCATCGCTCTGGCTTACCTTGCCATTATATATCTTCCCTGTTCCTACCCTACCTAAATAATTATCATATTCTATCGTTGATGCTAAAAACTGAAAAGGCTTATTTACATTTCCTTCGGTATTCTCAACATGCTTTATTATCGTCTCAAATAAAGGCTTTAAATCATCATTATTATCCTCTAATTCATATTTTGCAATACCATCCTTTGCAGAAGTATATACTATAGGAAAATCAAGCTGTTCGTCATTTGCATTCAATTCTACAAATAAATCAAAAACCATATTTAAAACTTCATCTGGTCTAGAGTTTGCCCTATCTATCTTGTTTATCAATACAATTGGTTTTAATCCAATTTCTAAGGATTTCTTTAACACGTATTTAGTTTGAGGCATAGGTCCTTCAAATGCATCTATGAGCAATAAAACCGAATCAACCATTCTAAGTATTCTCTGTACCTCACCTCCAAAATCAGCATGACCTGGTGTATCAACTATATTTATTTTGTAGCCCTTATAAAACAACGCCGCATTTTTTGAAAATATCGTTATCCCTTTCTCTCTCTCAAGCTCATTTGAGTCCATAATCCTCTCTTCTACCTTTTGATTTTCCCGAAAGACCCCTGTCTGCCTTAATGCAGCATCCATAAGAGTGGTTTTCCCATGGTCAACATGGGAAATAATGGCAATATTTTTTATCTTTTTCATTAATTAAACTTATCTCCTTTATTTAAGAGTCTGATAAATTCTTCATAGATAGTGACACTCTCTTCCTATCTGAATCTATATTTATCACTTTTACTTTTACATATTGGTGTAATTGAACAACATCTGCTGGGCTATTGATAAATTTATCTGCCAGCTGTGAAATATGCACCAGGCCATCTTGCTTAACTCCAACATCAACAAAGACTCCAAAATTAGTGATGTCTGTTGTGATTCCTGGCAAGACCATCCCAACTTTTAGGTCTTCAATTTTATATACTCCTTTTGCAAATCCAAACTGCTTCATCTTCTTTCTTGGATCTCTGCCTGGCTTTGCCAATTTCAATTAGTTTCTGAAGCGTCTTCCATCTCTCATCGCCGTATCCCCTTAAATGTATATCAGCAGTATGAAGTATCCTCATTTTAGTTTTAGCCTCTTTTGATGCTTTCAATTCATTATGGATTTTATTTTTGTCACCTGAAATATGGACTCAATTTATAATTCAACCTTACGCTCCTTTCAAATATTCAGTCAAAATAATATTAATGTCAACTACCACGCCCTAAAGGACGTGGCTTGTTAGTGGGTCTTTTCTGACTCCTTAGCAAAGAGCTCTAACTGTTCTGTGTGGTGTTGGTATCTTATATACTTTTTGATCTCATCTGCGGTAACCTTATCTCCGGATG
>JAUWZM010000116.1 GCA_030615365.1 Candidatus Aerophobota bacterium
CTCCTTCCGAGGAAGAGAAGCTGTATCCCCTGTTTTTCGTGCTTTACTCGGAAAGTTTAATCCACTAAATACCGATCCAATTATTGTCGTGTAATCATAGCCCATTCTATACCACCAGTTTATCCACTGTCTCATAAAATCTTTCTTTGCCTCCAAAAACTCAGAGCTTGAAAGAATCGAAAGAGGAAGGGGTGCAGGCTTTTCCCCTAAAATTTCTGCCATAGAGCTCACAACTTCAGGATCGGGGTATAACTCCACAAAATAAACCCTCTTTGCCTCTTTTTCTCCTTTTATAACTTTTTTAAATTCCTCAAAATCTGGCCTTGGTTCTTTTAACGGCACTTTAAACATTATTTATCTCCTTATTTATACGGATCAGCCGCATCACGCAGGCCATCTCCTAAGAAATTGAAGGCTAAAACGGTGACGATGACAAAAATGCCCGGAATTAAAAGCCAGGGGTGAAGAGCAACAGTGCGAATATTTTGAGCCTGGTTTAAAAGAACTCCTAAGCTTACCACTGGAGGACGAAGTCCCAGGCCAAGAAAACTCAAGGCGGTTTCTCCTATGATCATACTAGGTATAAGTAAGGTAACATGCACTATGAGATAACTTGAAAATGAGGGAAGAAGATGTCTTGTTATTATCCTGACATCAGTTGCTCCAGCAATCTTAGCTGCCATGGAAAAATCCTCCTCTCTTAACTCTAAAAGCTTTCCTCTCACCACTCGAGCAAGACCACACCAACCCACAATAGAGAGAACAATGGTAATGCCAAAATATATTCTAAGTGGTGACCAATTCCGTGGCAGGGCTGCTGACAGAGCCATCCAAAGAGGAATAGTGGGTATACAGATTAAAAACTCTATAACCCTCTGGATAATCATATCGGCAGTTCCTCCATAAAATCCAGAGATTCCTCCTAATATGCTCCCCAATACAAAACTAAGGGCTACTCCTACCAAACCTATGGAGAGAGAAATGCGCATGGCATAAAGATTACGGGAAAATAAATCTCTTCCCAATTCATCCGCTCCAAATAGAAATATTACCCCAGGCTCCTTTACTCCAAAAAGATGAATATCTGCCTCGAATAGGTTCCAGAGCTTATACTTATCACCGTGGATAAAAAAATAAATCGGGTATTTCTTAGTTTTATCTTCTGTATATATTCTGCGAAAAGTTTTTGGTTCCACTGTCTTTTTTAGTCCATAAACAAAGGGGCGAAAATGAAATCCTTCTTCGTCAAGGAAATGAATCCTCTGCGGAGGAGCATAAATATATTTTCTATTACGTTTATATATATCAGAAGTAGAAAAAGATTCACAAAATATAGCCATTAAATAAAAAATAATCAATACAGTACCTCCCAAAATGGCTAACTTATGTTTTTTAAACTTTCGCCACATAAGCTGCCATTGTGAGGCTAGATAAAACCTTTCTTCCGCGCTAATTTCCTCTCTTTTCTTCCCCATCGCTTAAAACTCTCCTTATTTTTCATATCGAATACGGGGATCTAAACAAACCAACAAAATATCAGAGATGAGAGTGCCTATTACGGTTAAAAAAGTTAAGATCATAACAGTACTTCCGGCTAAATACGTATCCTGACTCATTAGAGCTCGAAAGAGGAGAGGCCCTGTAGTAGGGAGGCTTAGTACTATAGTCGTAATAGTTGCACCGGAGATAATTGTGGGAAGTGTCCAACCTAAGGTGCTAACTATGGGGTTAATAGCCACCCTTACCGGATATTTAAATAAAAGATTCCTTTCTTCAACTCCCTTAGCTCGAGCAGTAATGACATATTGCTTTTTAAGTTCATCCAATAAGCATCCTCGCATAACCCGGATAAGCCCAGCAGTACTAGCTGTACCAATAACTATTATGGGAATAGGAAGATGCTTTAGCATATCCACAAACTTGCCTACACTCCAGGAGGATGCTATTAAGTACTCAGGTGAGAAAAGACCACCTACGGTAAGACCAAAATATTTATAAAAAAGAAACATCAATATTAATGCGAAAAGAAAATTAGGAATAGCCAGGCCAGTAAAACCAATAGTAGTGAAGGCATAATCGGCAATAGAATATTGATGAGTGGCTGAATAAATTCCTATGGGTATAGCCACTGCATAAGTGAAAATAAGGGTTAAAAGGGATATGGTTAATGTCAATGGCAATCGCTCGCTTATTAGCTCACTCACTGGTCTATTCCATTGAAAGGATCTTCCAAGATCTCCATGTAGCATTTTCCACATCCATTTGAGATACTGAGAATATATTGGTAAATCTAGACCGTATTGTTTTCTTAATGAGGCAGCTTGTTCATCAGCAATTTTTGTGCCGGTTGATTCTAATTGTGCTATATAGGAGGATAGATAATCACCCGGAGGAAGCTGGATAATAATAAATGTGACAACCGAAAGCACCAATAAAGTGATAATCATATACATGCATCGACGAAGAATATAAGATAACACTTTATTTCTCCTTTTTTTTCCTTAGTTTTAGCTTTCCCAAAGGATACTTTTCATATTGTTTAAAAATCCGGTAAGCAGTCTCTACTTGATCTTGTGAAATGCTTAGTGATGAAGGATCGGAATACTCCTTCGCTATATATCCACCATTAAAATTTCCAAAGTACTTTAACATTTTTTTTGCTTCTTCCCGAATCCATAACAGACTTTTACCCCGCATCTCTTGAATATCCACAGGACAGTGAAAGCATATTTTTCCACCAAACATAGTCCCCAACTTCTTGATTCCGCCTCCTGTGAGTTCTGGTTGATCCAATTGCAAAACATCAACACCGATTTCAATCAAATCAGGAATTATATCTAAAATATAGCCACAACTATGGAAAAAAAATTGCATGTGAAGGGAATGTAAAACATCTACTAACTTTTTATATCTCGGTTTGAATATATTACGCCAAACCTTCGGTTTTATCCAAAGCTTTTTCTGCATCCCCCAATCATCCCATGTCATAAATCCATGCGCTCCAAGTTTAGCCCATTTATTAATTGCTCCAATTTGTAACTCTTCTAATGCATCAAGAAGATTACATACATGTTTGGGTTCTGTATAAAGATCCACCAAAAAATTCTCATTCCCTCTTAAACCTTTCGCTCTTTCCCATATACCTATAAGAGAATCGCCAGCAATGATATACTTTCCTGGATTTCCAGCAATAACTTGCTTGCCCCATTCATATCTCTGTGGATCTAATAAATTCGGAAACTTATAATTTTTGATATTCTCCCATTTTTCCAGAGGAAATCCAACAAAAGCTCCCATAGTTGCATCTACACTTTTCCAGGTACATCCCCACTCATCCTTTTCTACCCCTGTTTTTTCACCAAATAAAGGAGCAGAAATAGCAGAAAAAATATAACGGAAATCACTATCACGTGGTGGTAGAAAATCTATAGGTACCCTCTCTGGTTTTTTGAATTCAATTGCTCTTTTCACTAATTCTACGCTATCCAATTTCTTCCTCCTGGTATTTCAAAAATTTAAGCAAGCTTCTTATCTTTTCAATGAAGGGAGGATTTCTGCCCGGTTTTTCTAAGCAGAAACCCTCCCTTTTAACTTTACCTCTGTTTGAAGAAAAATTGTGCTGGATGAACATAGTAACCAAAGAGACTATCCCAATCCCAGTAAATCTTTTCTTCTGGAACATTTTGTAAGTTATTGTTTGCTATGATAATTCTAGGAGCTAAACCTACAGTACCAATATTCCAAACGTTCTCCGCATGTATACGAAGAATCTCCTTGCCTATTCGGATTCTTTCTTTTTGATCCACGGTAGTCACCAGCTCTTCATGCAACTGATGAAGTTTCTTTACCTCCGGTGGGGGTTCCTCTCCCTCTTCCCCCTTCGTCAGATGCCAGCGAGCCCATTCTGGCCAAGTTGTCTCTGCCAAGCCAACGATTGTAGGCCACCATACCCATCCTCCCCATACAATAAACATTAGATCTGTAGATCCACTTCCCACCCAGTTACCCATTGCAACTTGATTTCCTGGATAACGTACTATGTCCAGCTCTAAACTAATTTCCTTTAAAGCTACATCAACTCCAATGTCTTTCCACTGTTCTTTTACCAATTCAGAGACAGCGGTTCTAGGTCCCCAAAGAGGACAGTATTCAATGGTCCAGGTTAATCTTTCGCCATCAGGGCGTAGACGCCACTGGTGATTCTTATCCCATTTAAGGTCCATCTCATCTAAGAGTCGATTAGCCTTTTCTGGATCATACTCTGCAAAAGCTTTGCTAAACTCTTCCTCGTAATAGTTACAACCAGGAATAACTGTATATTGACGAGGAATCGCAAGTCCATAATAGACAACCTCATTTATTTCCTCACGATCAATGGCCAAAGATAAGGCTCGGCGAAATCTAACATCGCGAAATAGATCCCGTAAGACAAGGTCTTCCAGATAGGTTAGGTTGGGTTGAAAATAGATATCTGCGCCAGCGCAGCTCTGCCATACAATTACCCGGTAATCGCCCTTTTCTTCATTTTCCATATAAAGGGAAAGATCTTTTACACTTGTCTGTATAGCCGCAAAATCAACCTGAGCGGTGATTACCTTAGCAGCATACATCTCTTCATTTTCAACTAGCGTAAGAAGAATTTTGTCAACGTAAGGAAGTTGATTGCCCTCTGTATCCACTTGCCAGTAATAAGGATTTCTCTCTAAGAATCTATATCCAGGTTGGATGTCTTTAAGTATATAGGCACTTAGAGTGGGAAGATCAGGGTTTGTTGGTGAAAGCATGCCCTGGAAATACCTACCTCTCGCAAAAAACAACTGGTACCACTGGTCAAATCCTTTTTCTTTTACCATTTCCTCTAACTTCTCCGTAGGGACATAGCGAGGATGGAATTGTTTTAGGTAATGTTTGGGGAGAAAGAAAGCACCTGCCCATCCAAAACTATGTGCTAAATATGTAGTCGCAAATGGATGGGGTGCAGCAAAGCGCATCTGAACTGTATAATCATCTATTTTTTCCATCTTCATTAGTTCTCCACCAGGAGACCAAACGCTTGGTTTAACTGGAACAAGCTCATCATCCAAGATTATATCCTCGTACCAGAACATTATGTCATCAGCTGTAAAAGGTGCTCCATCTGACCACCTCATTCCCTTACGTAAGTACAAAGTTAAAGTTTTCCCATCTTCCGATAACTTCCAACCTTTGGCAATACCAGGCTTTATAGTTTTGAGATCGGGAGTTAGGGAAAGCATGGGAGCATATAGGAATAATCCCGCATCACCGTACGTCGTGGGGGATAGAGTAAGTGTACGCAGCATCCCTCCGTATTGCCCAATTTCCTCTACCGGTTCTATGACTAAAGGTTCTTCAGGAAGTCTTTCTTCCACTGGGGGGAGCTCTCCTGCAGCTACTCTTACTCTGAGCATAGGAGCTTCATTGTATGCCATTACCGAGGTTACACCCAATAAGCATATCACACCAGCTAAAAATCCCACTATTAATTTCTTCACTTTTATCTCCTTTTGTGCTTATTATGAATACAATAAGAGTAGATAAGATGTGTTGTCTTTCTCCTTATCTTTGATAGATTTCACCTTATCTATTCATTTTCTGTGGAAAGCTTCTAACAAGAGAAAATTAATCTTTCAACACTTTTCCCTTCAAAAAGCTTTCCTTTGTCCCAGCTAACGGCCTTTTTACCTTCTCACCACCTCCTTGCCAGTCTTATTTTTTAGCCCTTTCCCATTTTAGATAAAAACTAACTTTATTGCTAATCACTTAGCAAATTATATTCCATCTGCTTTTTTTATTTCCCAGTGCACTTTTTCTTTCTTAAAGGACAGGTTAAACTTAACAAACCCTTTCTCTCTTTCTACATAAACCTTTTGGGTGCCCACTTTAACTTCTACTCTTCTGTCTTCCCAGCTCTGAGGTAATTTTACCCCAAGGGTGATATTACCCTTGCTTGCCATCCTAAAAAAACCTTTAATTAACTCATTATCATAGGAAAGAGCAAAATAGTTAAGGGATAAGCTAAACTTCTCGAAGGGAAATTTAGGATCAATAACAAATTCTTTTCCCTTAACCTCTAAGCCGCAAAACCTTATTAAGCCATAAAGAATCTGTGCATGAGCGTGCATGCACATTATAGGAAAGATTTGCATCAGTGGTTGCCATGTTTGTCCAGCTCGAGAAGAAATCCAGGAATTATAAGAATCAGGTCCACTCCAAACTCCCATCCATATATCAGGATAGACCTCGGCATGTTTAGCTAAAGTATTTTTTATGAGTTCATCCCAACCCATCTGAGTATCATATAAGCTTAGTGACCAGGCTAAAGGAATATTCAAAGCATACCAGATCCCTCTATTT
>JAUWZM010000113.1 GCA_030615365.1 Candidatus Aerophobota bacterium
AGATATAACCATTGATGAGCTTTTTGAAAAAGGATACAAAGCTATATTTATTGCTACAGGAGCTCACAGAGACTTGAAATTGGGAATTAAAGGAGAAGAACTGAGGAATACTATGGGAGCTGCAAATTTTTTACGAAAAGTGAATCTTGGTCAAATAAAACAGATGAAAGGCCGGGTAGTTGTTATTGGAGGAGGAAATGCTGCTATTGATTCAGCAAGGTCAGCGTATCGTCTGGGAGCAGATAAAGTTAGCATTGTTTATCGTAGAAAAAGAGAAGATATGCCAGCTCATTTGGATGAGATAGCTCAAGCGGAAGAGGAAGGGATAGAGATGAATTTTCTTACTAATCCAGTGAGGCTAATCGGTGAGGAAAAAGTGGATAAAATGGAATGCTTACGTATGAAGCTGGGTGATTTTGATTCCTCAGGTCGGAGAAAGCCAGTTCCAATTAAAGGTTCTGAGTTTAATCTGGATGCTGATTTTGTAATTAAAGCCATAGGTCAACAACCCGACCTTTCTTTTAATTCAAATCATTTTGAAATGAAAGTTGGTCGAAGGGGAACGGTGCTTGCAAACTTAGAGGATCTAAGCGTGAATGAGAATGGTGTATTCGTAGGAGGTGATCTTGTTACGGGACCTTCTACCGTTATTGATGCAATAGGGCATGGAATAACGGCAGCTATTTCTATAGATAAATACCTTGGAGGAAAAGGCGTAATTGAAGAAAGTATAAGAAAAAAAGAAAAAATCGATGAGACGGTGGTTAGCCAAGAAAATTTGGAAATTAAACCGAGGGTGAAGAAAGCTGATAATCATAAGGATGGTAGCCTGAAGGATTTTCAGGAAACCGAATCTACCTACAGTGATAACGAGGCTTATCAGGAGGCATCTCGTTGTCTTCGCTGTGATATTCGAGTTGATTGATTTTTTAAAAAAGGAGAAAAGGATGAGCGAAGTTAATTTGACTATAGATGGGATAAAAGTTAGCGTTGATGGAAATACTACTGTGCTTGATGCAGCAAAAAAAGCGGGAATTAAAATTCCCACTCTCTGTCATTTTCCTGAAATACAGAGCATTGGTGCTTGTAGAATGTGTCTTGTAGAGATAGAAGGGTCTCCAAAATTGCAAGCTGCCTGTATGTATCCGGTATCAGAGGGAATTAATGTTAAAACAAATACTTCTGTTTTGCGAGAGGTAAGAAAGTTTGTTCTTGAGTTAATTCTTTCCGATCACCCTTCAGATTGTTTTACCTGCGAGAGAAATGGCAATTGTGAACTTCAGAAGTTAGCCAATGAGTTAGGTTTAAAAGAGATACACTATCCTGGAGAAAAATCACAGGCGAAGATTGACTCTTCCAATCCTTGCATAATAAGAGATACAGAAAAATGTATTCTTTGTAGAAGATGTGTAAGTGTGTGTCATCAGATTCAAGGAGTGGGGGTAATATTTCCACAGAAGAGAGGATTTGAAACCATCATTGCTGAACCTTTTGGCTTAGAACTTAAGGATGTACCTTGCACCTTTTGTGGTCAATGTATTGCTGTTTGCCCTGTAGGTGCTTTATATGAAAAAGAATATATTGACCAGGTTTGGCAGGCTATAAATGACCCGGAAAAACTTGTCATCGTTCAAACTGCTCCTGCTATCAGGGCTGCCATAGGAGAGGAATTTGGCCTTGAGGCGGGAACCTGCTGTACCGGGAAACTTTCTGCTGCCCTTCGTCGAATGGGTTTTGATAGAGTATTCGATACTCAATTTACTGCCGATCTTACTATTATAGAAGAGGGAAATGAGCTTATAGACAGGATAAAAAATAACGGAACTTTACCTATGATGACCTCGTGTTGTCCTGGATGGATAAATTTTATAGAGCATTTCTATCCTGATTTGTTAGATCATATATCTACCTGCAAATCTCCCCAACAGATGTTTGGAGCTATCGCTAAAACCTATTATGCAAAGAAAATTGGGATTTCGGCAGAAAAAATGTATGTGGTTTCAGTTATGCCCTGTACAGCTAAAAAATTTGAAGCAGAAAGACCTGAGATGGCATCTAGTGGGAAACAGGATGTTGATGCAGTTCTTACTACCAGAGAACTTGCTCATATGATAAAACAAGCTGGGATTGATTTTATAAACTTATCTGACGAAAAATTTGATGCTCCTATGGGTATATCTACTGGTGCAGCAACAATTTTTGGAAACACAGGAGGCGTCATGGAGGCAGCTTTACGATCCGTATATGAAATTGTAACCGGCAAAACTTTAATTAAAGTGGAGTTCCGCCAAACAAGGGGATGGGAAGGAATAAGAGAAGCGGAGATAGAAATAGATGGCATGAAAGTAAAAGTAGCTGTGGCTCATGGTCTTGCCAATGCCAAGAAAATTCTTGAGAAGATGAAAGAAGGTGATTGCGAGTATCACTTCATAGAGATTATGGCCTGCCCTGGTGGATGCATTGGTGGAGGAGGACAACCCATAGCTCCGGATTTTGAGGTAAGGAAGAAAAGAATTGCGGCTCTCTACCAGGAAGATAATAATATGGCAGTTAGGAAATCCCATGAAAATTCGGCTATAAAAACTCTTTATAAAGAGTTTCTTGGTGAGCCCCTGGGTGAAAAATCTCATCATTTGCTTCATACCCATTACGCAAGAAGAGAAGTTTAACTAAATTAAGAAAGTAAAAAACATACGAAGGTGATTGTTGCTTTTCATAAAAAATTACTATCGATGAAGTTATAGAATAAATTAGATAAAGGGGTTGAACGCATGAATAGAAAAAAGAAAATTTTATTAATAGATGATGAACGGGATTTTATTTATTTGAACAAGGTATTCCTGGAGAGCAAAGGGTATGAAGTTATAGCTGCTTATAATGGCGAGGAGGGGATAAAAAGAGCAAAGAGGGAAAGACCTGATTTAATAATTCTTGACGTAATGATGACTAGCATGACTGAAGGTTTTGATGTGTCTAGGGAAATCAGGACGGAGGATGATTTAAAAAATATTCCAGTGATTATGCTTACCGGGATTCGAAAAAAAGAAAAACTTCCCTGGACTTTTGAACCTGATAAAAATTGGCTGCCGGTCGAAAAATTTTTAGAAAAACCCACTTCTCCAGAAAAGCTTCTTGAGGAGATTGAGAAAATTATAAGGATAAAGTAAAAAACAAAGATTAGGGAGAGGAAGCAATTTTTCGGTATATCTTCTCCCGGATAATTCAAGTAAAGGTTTTGGATATGAGTAAAGAAAAAGTTCCAGAAAGAGTAGCCATTCGTCTTTCTCTTTATCTTAGGCATCTCAGGAAAATGAAAAAAATAAAGAGAATATCTTCTAAGCAACTTGCCCAGCTTGTGGGGGTATCAGGAGTAAGGTTACGGAAGGATTTATCTTACTTTGGGCAATTTGGAACCCCAGGTAGGGGTTATACAGTGAAAGAGTTGCGAGAACAAATTTCAAAAGCATTGAGTCTGGATAGGACTTGGGGTATAGCGCTGGTAGGTGTGGGAAAATTAGGGAGAGCTCTTTTGAATTACTTTACTTTTAAAAAAAGTGGATTTCACATAAAAGTTGGATTTGATATAGATACAGATAAAATTGGTAAAACGATAGCTGGGGTAAAGATATATCATCCTTACCAAATGCCCAAAACAATAAGAGAAAAAAAGATTCATATGGGAATAATTACTGTTCCTGTTGAAGCAGCTCAGGAATCAGCAGATCTTCTCATAATAAGTGGCATAAAAGCTATTCTTAATTTTTCTCCTACCAGAGTAATTGTTCCCTTTTATGAAAAATTAAAAAACGTTGATCTTACCTCGCAGCTTGAGGTTATGCCCTATTACATTGTTAATAATCAAAATTTTCCTCTATTCAAAGAAAATTTAGGCATTCCCGAGGATCAATTGGGGGTTGAAGAAGTATTATCTGAACGATCCAGTAAGTATAGGATATAGTACTTTAATCATAAAAAGAGGAGGAAGTTAAATGAAAAAAAAGGTGCTTTTAATTGATGACGAGGCTGATTTTGTAGAGGTCAATAAATTAGCCTTGGAGAACAAGGGATATCAGGTAATGTCTGCGTGCAATGGAAAAGAAGGCTTAAAAAAAGCCTTGCAGGAAAAACCAGATATAATAATATTGGATGTGATGATGAGCACAAGAACAGAGGGATTTGATGTTGCCCGGGAGTTGATGAAACACGAAGGAATGCAAGAAACACCTATAATAATGTTAACAGCACTGAGAGAAAGGATGGATATTAAGTGGAAAATAAAACCTGATAAGGAATGGCTTCCTGTAACTGAATTTGTGGAAAAACCTGTACCTCCAGAGGAATTAACAAAAAAAATAGAGGAGATGCTTAAGAAAAAATAAACTTATTCCTTGAATATAAAGTTATGAAGGAAGGAAAAATTTGAGTTTTGTATGTGCTTACTTTATGTGAAAAAGAAGAAAAAATTATACTCTACGCTTACCCTCCACATGCCGTGCTGGAGATTATTGCTTCCTAATTTTGTATATCTCGAGGATAGCTTCAAAGAAAAAGTGCATTAGGTATTATAATAGTTCCTTTTCGAAGGTTAATAGAGCTAATATTAACTGCTGTTTGATGCACCTTGACAATTTTCTAAAGAGTACTACTCTAAAAGAAAAGAGATGAAAAGTTATGGTAGAAAAAAAGGCAATTTTCACGATTATTGATGGATTGGGCGACAGAGCAGTAAAAGATGGGAAAACCCCCCTGCAACTGGCAAATAAACCTGTTCTTGATGATTTAGCCCGAAAAGGAGCTACTGGATTAATGAATACTCTGGGAGTTGGGATTATCCCGGGCAGTGATACCGCTCATCTTGCTCTTTTTGGGTATGAGCCAAAGATTTACTATCGGGGAAGAGGTGCTTTTGAAGCTCTGGGAGTTGGGATTGATTTAAAAGAGGGAGATGTTGCATTTAGATGCAATTTTGCCACTGTAGATGAAAAATTTCAAGTTATAGATAGAAGAGCGGGAAGATTGAAAGATGAGGGAGTTGATCTTGCCAAGTCCTTACAGGGTATTAAAATAAATGGGGTAGAGATTATCTTTACCTCCTCTACTGAGCACAGAGGGGTTTTAGTTTTAAGAGGAGAGGGTCTTTCATCAGCCGTTTCCGATACTGATCCACATTCTTCTCAGGTTATTCCTCCCTTAAAGTCGAAGCCTCTTAAAGATACTGAAGAGGCCAAAAGAACTTCTCGGGTAGTAAATCAATTTGTAAAGAGGAGCTGGGAAATTTTATCCTCTCACCCTTTAAATAAGAAAAGGGAAAAGGAGGGAAAGCTGCCAGCTAATATAATTTTGACCCGAGGAGCAGGAGTGTATCAGAAGGTGGATTCTTTGGAGGAAAAATATGGATTTCGCTCCTGCTGTATATCAGGAGCTGCTCTTTACAGAGGAGTGGCCAGGTATGTAGGGATGCATATTATTAAGGTTGAAGGAGCAACAGGACGAGTAGATACAGATATTGAAGCGAAAGCTCGGGCTGCCAAGGAGGCCTTAAGAGAGTTTGACTTTGTTTTTCTTCATGTAAAGGGAGCCGATAATGCGAGCCATGATGGAAATTTGAAGGATAAGCTCTTAATGATTGAAAAGGTAAATAGACTGGCTGAAATCTTAAGAGGAGAGGATGTGTGGTTTGTTATCACAGCTGACCATTCTACGCCTGTTTCTATAAAGAGGCATAGTAGCGATCCTGTTCCCGTGCTAATCTATGGTGATGGTATAAGAAGGGATACGGTAAAATCTTTCGATGAGATTTCTGTAGCATCAGGTTGCCTGGGCTATTTTACTGGAACACAGCTAAATAGGATGGTGGTAGATTTAATGGGATGTGGCCATATGGTTGGTTCTTAAAAAATTTTTGTAATTATCTGGCCGCGGATGGACGCAGATGAATACAGGGCAAGTGAAATTCTGTTCAAGGATTTATCTCGCAAGAAACTGAATGCGAAGGAATTATTAAATAACTATGTACGACAATTCGTGATAATTAGTGGTTGAATAGAAATTTAAATTTTAACTGAGAAGAGGTGACAAATTTGATAGAAGTTCGAGTTATCAATGTGGCTATTGATATTAAATCAAAGATGCCGGTAATTGTTTTAAAAGAGAAAGATGGTGAGAAAACTTTGCCTATATGGGTTGGTTTGTTTGAGGCTCAATCTATTGCCTTAGCCCTGGAGAATGTAAAACCTCCTCGTCCCTTAACCCATGATTTGGCCAAGTCTTTAATTGAAAAACTTAATGGAAAAGTGGATAGGATAGTGATAAATGATCTTAAGAATAATACCTTTTATGCCAGGATTCTGATAAAACAAAATGGGGAAAGTATTCAGGTTGATTCTCGTCCCAGCGATGCTATCGCTTTAGCCCTGAGACTCCGGGTTCCCATATACGTTGATGAAAATGTTTTAGATAAAGTAGCTTCAGGAGGAAGCCCTATTAAGGATAAGGACATTGAGGAATTCAAGAACGAATTAAGAGATTTAAAACCAGAAGACTTTGGTTAGCGGATTAAAAGAAAAGAGATATGCATTGCTATACTAACTGTTTACCTTCTCGAGTAATTTTAATTTTCCCCAGGACAATGCTTCCTATTTGCTTCTTTGTAAAGGGAGTGTAAATATAGACCTTCCCTTCCTTTCTGTTTATTTCCTCGATTA